>NZ_QWLE01000154.1:0-1293 GCF_009917365.1 Neglectibacter sp. X4
AGACGACCGCAGGTAATATCCACGCTGCCCGCATCCTCTTGATCCAGAGATTTCTCCGGAGACTCAATACAGAATTTCATAAATTTCCATGCCAGATCCGGTTGGGTACAGCTTTTCGGTACGGAAATTGTAGCGCCTTGGTTGCATACTAGGTGCCCCTTTGTAGATACCAGCACCAGCGGGCCCACACAGCCTTCAGGAGGCTGGTCAATGGGGCAGTAATTTGCGGCGCTCGTATCCAGGGCCAGGGAGTAAAAGGACAGAAGCGAACAGGTGTCCCCGCTGGTTACAGCGTTTGCGAAGCTGTATATGCCGTAGCCCATGCTGAGATCCGGCGCTGTGGGCGCGAATACCTCTGCTGTCTCCTCCAGCATCTCTACAAACTCCGGGCTGTCAAAGCTTGCGCTGTGAGTTTTCAGATCTACATATTCCTGCAGCTCCGCGCTGTTTATGTACTGCCGGGCAGTAGTGCCGTTGCCGCCGAATTCCAAAGGGATGTCCGCACCCATCAGCCCCTGCGCCACAGCGTCTTTCCGAATCTGTAACAGCTCTTTGTAAGTAATTCTGTCCAGCGGTTCGAAGGCCAAGCCAAGCCTATCTGTAATGGTTTTATTCAGATAAACGGATGTCAGCACAAAAGCAGTTGGCATAGAGTAAAGGTGGCCATCATAGGCACAGGATTCAAAAATATTGTAGAAATAATCCTCTTTGTCAAAATCGGGATCATTTTCCATCCACTCAAAAATGTCATAGAACAGGCCTGTTTCCGCAAACTTTGTGGGATCCAGCACGCCGCTGTCATTTAGAATGTAGTCCGCCTCCCCGCCCATCAGTTCGGTTGCCAAGCGCTGGGCGTATCGGTTCTCCAGTTCTGTCACAGAAGCCATGCTCTCCATGGCTTCCATCATGCTGGTAAACCCATTGAGGTTTATGGAAGCCTCCGGGTGGGCCTTGTTGAAATCCTTCACCAGCCCATACTCAAGGGCGGTGCTGTCATTAAAAAAGGTATTCATAACAAGTTCGCCTTTTGCGTCCTCCCAGCCTTCCGGATAGCTTCCGGATGATATATCCTGACAGGAGGCCAGCAAAAGCAGTAAGGGCAGAAGCAAAAGTATTGGCATAACTTTTTTCATAGGACACGTCCTTTCTCTTTGCACTTTCTATAGGGCTTCTACCCTTAATTATATTGAATATTGATCGGCCTGGCAACCCCTATGCCTTATTTCTCTGCTTCTATTTTTAGAACTATATTCCATATTTAGTGTTTAAATAATAACAAATATAGATAAAAAT
>NZ_QWLE01000155.1:0-1291 GCF_009917365.1 Neglectibacter sp. X4
CATGAAGGACGATGGCTACACTACTGAGTACATAAAACGTATTGAGTGGGAGATCAAATGGCTCCGGCGTACAAGAAACCGAACTGGACGACCGTACTTTCATCAAGCGGCTGTCTGTGGTTGACCCGGAGGAAATCATCCGGCGCGGCAAGATGGATTTTTCCACCAATAAAGCCGCTCTCCGTTTTGCCCGCGTCATTCTGGAAAAGTATAACAGCCAACAGCGTGGCGGGCATAAGCTGCCCTACCGCTTTAAGGGCTGATAGGAAATCGTACATAGGAGCCGCAGACACTTCCCGTCTGCGGCCCTTTTCATTGCAAGGGAGGTTTTATGGACACAGTAACGAAAGAGCCAAAATCCCCTGCTGTGGAGCCGTCCGAGCAGGGCTACCAGCTTACCATCGGGCGCGACACCATCCGGGTGGTCAGCGTTTTCAGCGGCACAAGGACGGCAAGCGAAGCCATCCACGAAGCCGCCGTGAAGAAAATCCTTTACGATACAAGCAGTTGAAACTTGTGTGTAATATCGTCAGAAGCAGCAGGCTGTCAGCTTGACTTTAACACTTTAATGTGGTACAGTATAGATGACAGACGAGCATAAACCCTGTTGTTTCTCGGACTGATAAGGAGGCAGTTTTATGAGAGAACAACAGAATTACAGAGCCGCTATCTATTGCCGGCTTTCTTCCGAAGATGGAGCCGACCACGAATCTATGAGCATTGGGAACCAGCGGGCATTGCTGACCGAGTATGTGCAGAAACAGGGCTTCCGGGGATTCCTCCCCCACTAAGACAAGGCCGGGGATATCCGCTACCGCCAGCAGGGGGTTGATGGTTTTCTGCCCGTGCTCTGCCAAAACCCGTCCCCCAGGCTGGGGCACAGTCTCAAAATCATACGCTGTGCCGGCAAAGGTGTTTGGGAAAAACTTCTGGAAATTCTGATTGACGAACCGGATTATGAATGGCTGATGATCGATGCCAGCCATATCAAAGTGCATCCTCAGGCGGCGGGAGCGAAGGGTGGCAATCAGGATATGACCAGGACAAAAGGGGGCTCAACACCAAAATACATCTGGCCGTGGATGCGAATGGTATGCCAGTCCGAATCCTTGTTACAGAAGGTACCCGAGCGGATTGTAAAGAAGCTGTCCACCTGATCGAGGGTATTTCTGCGGAAATCCTGCTGGCAGACCGGGGCTATGACACAAATGATATCCTGGCCTATGCGGTTTCGGCTGGGATGGAACCTGTGATCCCACCGAAAAAGAACCGTAAAGAACAGCGTGACTAT
>NZ_QWLE01000156.1:0-1272 GCF_009917365.1 Neglectibacter sp. X4
CTTGCGCTCAAGGTTCTGTTCCTCATCAAGAATCTCCAATGCGGAGAGAAGCGAAAACGAGCTGTCCTGCGAAAAGGCAGAGACATTGGCACGGGAATTGATTAGCCCGTACTTTGCTGTGAAGCGGTCATATAGCTCGTTCAGCTTCTTTTGAGCCGCCTGTATCTGGTCATCTGGGAACCCCTCAGTTTGGATTTCAAGCAGATTTCTTACGGTATCCCGTATGCGGATCATGCCCTTAATGCGGTTCTCTGCTGTTGCCGACACCTCCACAGGGGTCATGCGGGAGTTTTCTCGGTAGTAGATTTTATCGTCCAGTATGGTGTAGGAAAAGTTGCGGACAGTAGGATCAGCGGGGATTGAATTGTCCTCATCGCCAAGCTCATCGTCCAGCTCATACTCTGTGATTTCACCATGAATATTGGCAACCGCTTCATCAAGCAAACTGCCAAGGTCGCTGCCCTCAAAGGGAACGACGGTCATTTCCTCGCCGAAGCGACCGGACACCATTTTGACCTCTCCGAGAATCATCTCTGGGTGCTGGACGAAATAGGAGTTCATCTTTATGCCGTTCTCGTCCGTATCCAGATGCACCCAATCCGGTTCAAGATCAATCAGTCGATCTCTCTTTTGCAAAATGAGAATATCGGACACAACCTCTGTACCGGCATTGCCCTTGAAGGTATTGTTGGGCAATCGGATAGCGCCGAGAAGGTCAGCCCTCTGTGCGATATACTTTCGCACAGAGCTATTCTCTTTGTCCATTGTCCCCTTGCTCGTCACCAAAGCCATCACTCCGCCGGGACGGAGTTTATCAAGTGATTTCGCAAAGAAGTAATCGTGGATTAGGAAGTGGTGCTTGTCGTATCTCTTATCTGCAACACTAAAGTCGCCAAAAGGCACATTGCCCACAACAGCGTCAAAGAAGCTGTCAGGGATATTTGCCTCTTCAAAGGGCTGGGCAGCGATAGAGGTGCGCTGGTAAAGCTGCTGAGCGATTGCAGCCGAAATGGTGTCGATTTCAACGCCGTACATCTTCGCCTGCTGCATTTCCGGCGGCAGCATACCGATGAAGTTGCCGATGCCGCAGGAGGGTTCGAGAATGTTCCCCTCTCGAAAGCCCATGCGCTCCATCACCTTGTAAATGCCCTGAATGACCTCCGGTGGGGTGTAGAACGCTGTCAGAACACTCTCCCTTGCCGAGTTATACTCATCGGGTGTCAGAATGTCCTTTAGCATCGCATATTCTGTATGCCAAGAATCTGCACCCTC
>NZ_QWLE01000157.1:0-1271 GCF_009917365.1 Neglectibacter sp. X4
CCAAGTATCTTCCTGGGGTACTGGTTCATCCAGTCCTGCACCTGCCGGACTGCCTTTTTCGTTACCTTGCTGAAATCCGTGCCCTTGGGAAAGAAACGGCGTATCAGGCCGTTGGCGTTCTCGTTGCTGCCCCGCTCGTAAGCGCTGTAAGGGTGGCAGTAGTAGATTTTTGTGCGGGGGCCGCGTCCATAATGGGTGTGCTCCATGCCCTGGCAGTCCGCAAACTCGCTGCCGTTGTCGCAGGTGATGGTCTTGAAGGTGCGCCGGAACTTGCGCCTGCCGTACTTCTTCTCCAAAACATCCAGTGCCTTCACCACGCTGCCGGCTGTCCTGTCCGGCAAAAGGACAATAATCTCATCCCGGTCTGTCCAGTCCACAATGGGATGGATTTTGATTTTGGCTTTCATTTGACAAGGGGAAATAATGCCTTTGTCGCCGTTGTCAAAGTCAAATACCTGTTTTTCCCTCTTAGATTTTCCGGGCCGCTCTGCCACGCCCGCATCGGAGCGGTTCTGGCTTTCTGCGCTGCGCACACCCAGTACCACGCACCGGTTTTTACCACACCCCTCCTTCAAAACCTGGCAGCAGTACCGCACTGTGCGCGTCGGGGGCATAAGCTTTTGGGGGATAAGCGCCCACATGGAGGTGGGTTGGCCCTTATATCGGGGGTGCAGTATTTCACACTTGACGCCCTCCAGCTCCAA
Source organism: Neglectibacter sp. X4 (assembly GCF_009917365.1). NCBI lineage: Bacteria > Bacillati > Bacillota > Clostridia > Eubacteriales > Oscillospiraceae > Neglectibacter > Neglectibacter sp. X4. The sequence continues at coordinate 705 of NZ_QWLE01000157.1, forward strand.
CCTGCGGAACACCTTGCGCACATGGTAAACCGTTTCCGGCGCGTCTGCGGTAGTCAAGCTGTGTATGGCCTCAAAGGGCACCCCGGCCCGCCTGCAAAGCTCCAGGCACACCTCGCTGTCTTTACCGCCAGAACAGGTCAGCAGCAGGGGCTTTTGGTAATAAAACTCGCTAAGTTTTGCCGCCTCCTGCAGGCGGGCGATGGCTTTATGTTCCAGATCCATTAAGCGCCCCGCTTTCCCCCGCCCCCAGCAGCCAGTCCGCCGACACATTCAGCGCCCTGCACAGCGCCGCCAGCTTGTCTGCGCCGGGCATCCCGCCCTTGTTCATATAGTAATGCATGGTGTTCAGGGACACCCCGGCCTCCTCCGCTATCCGCCTGTGGCTTTTGCCGCTCTCCAGAACGGCTGTCACCAGCCGGTATGTAATCTGCTTTCTGTCGTCCATCCTCTGCCCTCCCATCACGCGGGCCAGTTTCTCTCGCGGGAGTATGCCGTGCGCATGTCCGCCATGGTGATGAGGATGCCGGAAATTTCCAGGCGGGGGTTAATCTGCCGTTTCACCTTGCC
>NZ_QWLE01000158.1:0-1234 GCF_009917365.1 Neglectibacter sp. X4
CTTTCTTTTTGGCCTCTTTGCCTCCGGGGGCCAAAGGGGATTTTTGAAAAAATCCCCTTTGGAAACCCAAAAACTTTTGAGACGCACCAAATGGCAGGGAATCACAGCGTAATCCACTCGGTTCCCTGCCGTTTCAGAAAGGTTTTTGAAGATTGATAAGAAACTTTTTCCTCAAAAAAGTTTCTTATCCCGCCGGAGGCAGCAAAAGCAAAAGAGGACGGATTGCTCCGTCCCCTTTCGCTTCGGGCTTTGTAAAATTTAGGTGAGTTGAAATACCTTATTTCGCGTTGTCAACCCGGACAGCAGCAGTTGCGGCTGCAGCGCGGATGGTGCTGCCCAGAGGATTGAAGGTGTTATTGCCTTCGCCCATGAGCATCTTGGCGTTCACGCAGGCGTAAACGTAATTCTTGGCCCAGCCTGCAATCTTGTTGGTATCCGCAAAGGTGGGAGTGCCGGTAACCTCCAGGTCAAGGGCAACTGCCAGAATCTTAGCGGCTTCCTCACGGGTGATGTTGTTCTTCGGCTTGAAGGTGCTGTCCTCATAGCCGCCGATAATGCCTTCCTCGGCAAAGTAAGCTACATAGCCTTTGGCATAGCCGCTTACGCTGGAAGCGTCCTTGAAAGGCACAGTGGCATCCTCGTCCACTGTAATGCCCAGCATACGGCCGGTCATCACAGCGAAGTCCTCGCGGGTGATGTGGGTGTAAGGCCCAAACAGCCCTTCCCCAATGCCCTGCACAATGTTCTTCTCAAAGGCTTCCTTCACGTAGGGAGCGAACCAGGCGTTTGCAGGCACATCGCTGAACTGCTCGCCGGTCTTGACGGTCAGAGTATAAACAGTGGTCTTGTCACCCTTTTCGGACTGAACCTCAATCTTCACAGGCTTGCGGAGATCATAGGTGGTGTCAGCGTCAAAAGCAGCGTTGTTAATTTTCACAGAAGCCATCTTGGAGGCAGTCAGCTCCAGCTTGATTTGGCCCAGGTTGGTGCCAAAGGGTACGCTGGCAGTGATTGTTTCGGCAGTCTGGTTGATGGAAGCAGTCACGCCGTTCACCTTGGCTGCAGTGATCTCAGCGCCAGTGTTAGCGTCGGCAACCTTCACTTCTTTAATTTTATAGGGTTTTGCCACGCCGCTCTCAGAAGTAACAGTCAGCGTAAGCAATGTCATTAAGTTAGTACGCAAGGACGCACGCCAAAGGGCCAGGGGGCACAAAAAAGAGCAAAAGGAATTGGG
>NZ_QWLE01000159.1:0-414 GCF_009917365.1 Neglectibacter sp. X4
AAGGCTGTGAGCAGATAGACTCCACTCGTAGCGTTTTTATTCTGCATAGGGATGTCAATTGTTGCAGATGTACTAGACAATACAAAAGCATCGGAAATCGTTAAGATAGCGCCTTTTAGCCTACTCTCCACGCCAGAAGAAGAAGATTTTGCTGCCCACAATATCAAAAATTTATTATCACTGATTTGTGTATGTGCACTCGGAACCGAGATTACTCTGTAATTACTGTATGTAGGGTCAACCTTTAGTTTCGTGCCGTAGGTTATTTCATCATTATCATCTATCGTGATAACTCGTGCACACAAACCATCTCCCTCATATGTTCTCTCTGAATAAACCATAAGCAAGTGATTTACGTCAAGTCGTGTAATATCAATGTAATAATCGTTTCTTGGGTCGCCCGTCGCTTTTTCT
>NZ_QWLE01000160.1:0-787 GCF_009917365.1 Neglectibacter sp. X4
GGGTTATTATCACGTATGGATTATTTGAATCGTTTGTAAACTGCACAATCATGCAAGCAAGCCAATTATTGCTTCCGCCATCTACGAACAACAACATCCTGTCATCATCTTTGTCTAACCAAAACATATGCATGTCCTGCTGATACCTTCCCGATGACCCCGATGAACGCAGTAGCTTAGTCCAATCTTTCGTAATTGACATATCGCTGTAATTAACTGATACTTGTACAAGCACTGTGTCATAGGAAGATTTTCCAGAAGAATAATACTGTCCATACCCGATAATGATTTTTCCGTTAGTCCTACATGACATATCTAATGCTCCTACAGGTCCTACATACCCTAAGTCCAGCACTGTGGATTTCGTTAGCGAACGTGTATCATCGTCCAATGTAACGATGTAAACATATATATGCCCATAAGTAGTACCCGCACCCGTGGCCCCACTTTCCGTTATCGCATACGCAACAGCTACATGGGTATCGTCAATTTCACACTGTTTTATAATCGCTGTTTTTCTTGCACCTGGTACTGCTGAAAATGCATAGCTATTGTCAATCCGCTGTACAAAATTTCCAGATTCAATATCAGCATCTGTGCTATATCCAAGTAGTTCAATACCATTTCTTATGTTTATTCCACCACCGCCACCTATAATTTTCGCCTTTCCCATAATTAAACTCCTGTAAATCTTACGTTAATATCAATTTCCGGTATTTCCAGCGCCTTAGCAATCACATATCCGTCAAATGTTTCACACTCCATAATCAGTCCAAATGCCGCCCGC
>NZ_QWLE01000161.1:0-1199 GCF_009917365.1 Neglectibacter sp. X4
ACGTGAGCTTTTCCTCGTTGCGTAGAGTTTTTCGCTGATTTTCGGGTCTTTTCTTTTCATTTTTGCTTTACAGTGCCCTTCTCGTTCACGCTGACGAGAAATGCATTTCCGTAAAGGTTATATTCAATTCTCCCCACACGACCGATGAGGTTGCGAAAATCGACCGCATCCATGTAGGCATAGCCTTTCTTGTAGTTTGTGATGAAGAGATTATCCGCCGGCATATTGACACCCTCTACAAGGGTGCTGGTGCAGAAAATAGTTGTAATGCTACCTTTGCGGAAAAGCTCCTCAATTCGCATACGGATAGCGGAGGGCAGGTATCCAATGTGATACGCCACACCCTTGGTGATGATCTCTGCAAGGAAATAATCGCCGTGTACTTCCTGTTTAATGTCCCGTGAGAGTGCCAACACTTCTTGGTCGGGGACAGTGCTGTATATGGTGTCAGCATAAGACCGTGCAAGCGCCTTTGCGATCTCCCTGGCCCGCAAGGGGTGGACGCTGCTGGTCTCGCCGCTTTCAATGCGGTTAATAGCTTGGCCCCCAAGCCCAGCCGTCCTTGAAAGGCTATGCTGTGAAAGCCCTGCATCCAGCCGCCGTGTGCGTATCTCGGAAACTTTGGGAATTAAGTACATATAGACACCGGCCTTTCCTTTTGTTTCCCGAATGGGTAACTTTTACAGATATTATACCTTGCCCATTCGGGAAGTCAAGGGGATTTTTCTTTTTTTCTTGCCCAAATGGATAACAAATGATATACTTATTTTAATTGCGAGGTGTTGAAGTATGTCTATAGCTAAAAATTTGAAGGAATTGCGAAAAGAAGCAGGCTTGACGCAGCGCGGCCTTGCGCAAGAAACAGGGATACCCTTAAAGTCTATAATAAATTATGAAAATGGGCTCAGGGAGCCAAACTCTAGGGCCATGGCTGCGTTGGAGCGGTACTTTAAGGTAAGCGGCGAATTTCTCCGGGGTGAAGTAGATCGGGGCACATATATGGAAAATATCCCTGTAATACACGGCGAACTAGATAGGGTGATAGCCCGAATGGGGCAATTTAAGGATGCCTATACCGTAAGCAATCAGGACGAGCAGGCCCTGGCTGCCAGCGTACTTTCTCAGGCCCTTGAGCTTATTACAAAAAATCTCCTGCAGCAAAATAGGCCGGTCAACATGGCATATCAGGAAATCACAGG
>NZ_QWLE01000162.1:0-1191 GCF_009917365.1 Neglectibacter sp. X4
AGATTCAATGGAGATTTCAAGATGAGTTTGATAAGCTAAAGCAGCTTGCAATAGGAATTTTTGCAGGCTGATTTCAAAAAAATGCCCAAATTTTTAGTCTGGGCTTGACATTGGCAAACGAAAAATATGCCGGAAATGCTGTCCTCAACAAGACTTATGTGGTGGATTGTATCAGCAAAAAGGTACGGCGCAACGATGGCAAGGCTCGGCCCATGTACTTCGTGGAGAACAATCACCCCGCCATCATTGACCCCGCCACCTTTGGTCGAGCGCAAGAGGAACTGGCACGGCGCACCGGCAAACGGAAAGTTAAGCAGAAGGGCACAAAGACAGAGCTGGGCCGGTACTCCAGCAAATACGCTCTGACGGAACTCCTCGTTTGTGGCGAGTGCGGTACCCCCTATCGCCGATGCACTTGGACGGTCAAGGGAGAAAAGAAACCGGTCTGGAGGTGCATCAACCGGCTGGACTTCGGCAAAAGATACTGCCACCATTCGCCCACGATGGAGGAAAGTGTGCTGCAGGAGGCCGTCATGGCAGCGATAATGAGTACGGCAAAGCAGAGTTCGGATGTGCTGGGCACGTTGAAGCTGCACATCGGCATGGGGCTTAAGAATGATGATGGCGAAGATAACAGCTTGGATATACAGATAAGGATAGCAGAAATTGACGCAGAATTCAAGACCATGCTGCAGGCCATAGCTACTGATACGGTTGAGGATTTCGATGAACAGAGGGCTACAACGCTCATGGCTGAGAAAAACAGTTTAGAACAGCAGCTTCCCAAATATGACAATGCACAGCAGGAAAGAGAAAATGCAGAGTCACGATTGGATGAGATTTTTACCATCCTGAATGGACTGGAAAATCATCCGATGGAGTATGATGACCGGCTGGTGCGGCAGGTATTGGAGTGTGTGGTTGTGGAATCTAAGGAAAAGATCAAGGCGGTTTTTGCGGGAGGGTTGGAGGTTGAGCAGGCTATCGAAAATGCGTGAGAGTTCGGATACGTACTCTGATTTGGCAATAATATCTTTTTCGTATCCACCTCACAAAAAAGCCAGGAATCATGCGGGTTCCGGGCTTTTTCTTTTTCTCTTCTATCAGCTTTTTCGGGGCTTTCTATCATTTTTCTATCAGCCCTCCTGCACAGTAGGCTGATAGATAGCCCTCTCCATCGCCGCTGCCATA
>NZ_QWLE01000163.1:0-1183 GCF_009917365.1 Neglectibacter sp. X4
AATGGACAAGCCAGGACAAATACCCCGCCAACCATCGTGATGGTTAGCTCGGGGTTCGCCTGGCTCTCTTTTGGTGGACGATATGGGATTCGAACCCACGACCTCAGCGTTGCGAACGCTGCGCTCTCCCAACTGAGCTAATCGCCCGTATAAAACTATGATAAAAAGCATTTTTCATCTTAGCAGGACGCTTACTACCAATTTAAATTTAGTATATCACAGAATGGGAAAAAAGTAAAGAGGGGTTTCAGGAATTTTTCTTAAATGAAAAGATGGATTTAGAAAAAAGCTGTAAAAATGGTGGGGGATAGGAATAGACGGGAAAGCCTGGCGCGATGTCGGCGCTTTGCTGGTTCAGTATATTGCAAACAAACCAAAAAAGATTTTGCCCTTTCAGCTTTCCCGATCTATTCACTTTTGGAGAAAAAGCCCGTCTCCCTAAAAAACTACGTATCATGCCATCGGGGTTCCTGTTGCTGCTTCTCTCATATGCGCTGTAGGAAATGTCACAGTTGATCTTGCCTTTCTTTTCCCACATGTTCGCTGCTACAACAGCAGAGGACTTTTTTCCTCTATGCTCCCTAGATACTATCGTCAATAAACAAGGAGCCAGATGGCAATACAGCGAATTTGGACAGCGGCAGCGAAAGAAGCAGCGTTTTTTGCGTAGCGCGTAGCAATACCGCGCCACCTTTTAAGAAGCAGAAAAGCATTCTCAACAAGATGGCGGAGTTTGTAAAGATATTCGTCATATTCCCGCAGATGTTTTCGGTTCTTCCTTGGCGGAATGACCGGTGTCATTCCCGCATCGACAGTCTTGAGAATGATTGCGTCTGTATCGTAGCCCCGGTCTGCCAGAAGATATTCCGCTTGGAACCCCTTGATTAGCTGTGCTGCAAGTCTGCAATCCGCTGTGGTACCAGAAGTGATAAAGAATCGCACCGGCATACCATGCGCATCCACGGCCAGATGTATCTTGGTGTTGAGCCCCCTTTTGTGCGGCCCATGGCCTGATTCCCGCCCCGTGCGCCAGCAGCGTCGGGATGTACTTTGACATGGCTGGCATCGATCATCAGCCACTCAAAATCTGTATCATCCACCAAAGCTTCCAGAATCTTTTCCCAGATCCCCTTGTCACGCCACCGGCAGAAACGGCGGTGTACATTCTTCCAGTTCCCATACG
>NZ_QWLE01000164.1:0-1141 GCF_009917365.1 Neglectibacter sp. X4
AAGCTGTTCCCGAAAAAGGGCGAGACTATGCCGGAGTACCGTTTTGCCGGATTTACTGAGCCTTGGGAACAGCGTAAACTAATTGATGAGGTTTCTTCAGTTGATACAGGAAAAAGCAAATTTAGTCTCAGTAATGTAGGCGCATACGAAATTCTCGGCTCGACATCTGTAATTGGATATGATAGTTCCTACGATTACGAAGGAGACTTTATATTGACTGCTCGTGTTGGGGCAAACGCAGGTAAACTCTATCGACATTCAGGAAAGGTAAAAATTAGTGATAACACAGTATTTATTCAAGGGAAACAGCTTGATTTCATATATTACGCTTTGCTGAATTTCGATATTAAAAAGTTGTCCTTTGGAACAGGGCAACCGCTGGTTAAGGCGAGTGAACTAAAAGACCAAACTATCAGAATGCCGATTTCTGAGATGGAACGAGAAAGTGTAGGAAACTTTTTTCTCCACCTCGACCACCTTATCACCCTTCATCAGCGTATGCTGAGCGAATTTAGAGACATAAAGGCAGGACTATTGCAGCAACTATTTATATAAAGAGCTGTTGCAATAAGGCTGCTTTCTGCCTTTGAAGCACACGCAAAACATTCTCTTCTCTTTGTTCCATTGCGTCATATTTTGATAGAAAAAATGAAATAGTGGATTGCGTGTCTTTATTTGGAACGGAGACTTTGAAAGAGCTAATATCATCGCCACTTATAGCAGTAAATGTTCCGCCCTGTTCAATCCGTTTCCAATCATCTTGATGATGAATGAGCAGCTGGTATAAAAACTTCGTATTCTGTGCAGTAATGGCGCATACTCCTCGTCCTAAACAAAGCCTTTGATTTGCCCAGCTTACAGAACCTACTGGCGCACGAACAGAAAGAATAATAGACCCGGCATCGCAAATCTTTGTTGGAGCCGAAGTGTAACGCTGCGGTGTGGTTATTCCATCGGTTATGTCAGCATTACCCTGCACCAAAGGTAATCCAATTTGATCAATATTATAAGAAGCTGAATCTGGTGACTGTCCCATTGTAATCTGGCTTATTTCACCAAGGCTCACTTCGTGCCATCCTGAACCGTAATGGTCATCAAAAATATGTTTTAGTAACCCTCTTTTATATGACTTGAGGGCTTC
>NZ_QWLE01000017.1:0-54177 GCF_009917365.1 Neglectibacter sp. X4
TATGTGAACATAAGCAAGAATTCGCAGGGCCTTGAAGAAATCGAAGTGCAGGGCAAATTTATCACGCAATGGATCGGAAAACGCATTGTGCGCGATCAGATCACGGCAACGAGCGGGACGCAGGATATTCTATACCGGATCGTCCGTGAAAATATCATTTCCCCGCGGGTTGCCGCCCGCCGCATTCCGAATATTCTTCTTGACCCGCTGGACGTGGACACAGGAAGCGGCAGGATCAACTACACGTCCGAAGCCTTCATAAATGCGCTTCTGGCCGTGGAAACGGCGGCGAAAGCGGCAAAGCTGGGCTTCCGTTCCCGTTCTGATGTGCGCACGGGCAAGCACTATTTCAGCGTCTACGCTGGCCGCAACCTGACCGCGGATCAGACGGAAAACCCGCCTTGTATCTTTTCGCAGGAATTCGACAACATCACAGAGCAGGAATACACAAACAGCGTTGAAAACCTGAAAACAACCGCCTATGTAGGCGGCGAAGAGGTAGAACCGCGGGTTGTGGCCGAAGTAGGCGGCGGCGCGTCCGGCCTTGACCGTGAAGAAATCTTTGTGAATGCAACGGACATTACGAAGGTTTACACGGACAGCGCGCAAACGGAGATCACGCGCACGGACGCGGAATATTTGGCGTGCCTCTTGGAGCGGGGCGCGTCGGAGCTGGAACAATACGCCGAAACATTGAGCTTTTCCAGCAAGATCAACACGCACGCAAAAACGAAAACAAAATAATACGGCGGCACTTCCCGAAAGGAACGGACTTCGGGAAAGTGACCGCCGCAGAAGTAAAGCGCGCGGAAAGCTGGATTGCCAACTATCCACGTAAAATTTTAGGTTGGAAAACGTCTGAAATGCTCTTCCGTGAAGCCGTCGCCGCCCTCTGAAAAAAATATTTCAAATTTTTTCGCATTTACTCTTGACATTTCCGTTTCGATTTTGTAAACACCCCGTGAACTTTATGAAAACCAGGGCAGAAGCGGGGCCTTTCCCGCTAAGGGAAATCCCCCGCCTGTAAGCAGGGGATTTCCAAAAAGGCGTAAAGCTTATGTCAAACCCTTTAGAACCTGTATTCATAATCGAAATTGCCGGATGAGCGGGAATTTTTGAAGCCAATCAAGGCAAATTTTCTTGCAAGGCTGTCGCCTTGCAAGAAAATTTAACATAGAGTGGCTTCAAAAAGGCCGCTTAGACGGTGGTTACAGGTTGTGGATACAGGTTCTACAGCCCCAGGCGCTCAAACTGCTCCGGAGGCGCGTCGTTTTCCTTCAGCAGCGCTGCCATCAGCCCTTCCAGCCGGGCCTTCTGGGCTTCATCCTCTATGGGGTGCTCCTGGGAAGGGTCTGCCTGCAAATCGAAGAGCAGATCCCCATAGCCATGCCCGCCGCCAAAATTCCCGTCAGGCTCCATCTGCATAACAGGCGCGCCCTTTGTAAAGGAGAAAGGCGTGTGCCACTTCATGGACTGCAGGGACTCTTCACTAAAGAAGCTTGCCATATGGGTGGGCATCATGGTGTATTCGTAAAGGGGCTGGTTTTCCGGGGCGGCCGGGGCCTTCATCAGCACATACCGCCCGTCTGTACAGCAGAGCATGCCCCCGTGTATGCCGAAAAGGGCCGCCTCCCGCACAGGCTGTTCCTTCTGGAGAACCTTGCCCAGGTCTGTGCCCAGCATGTCCTTGGGCACAGGAATCTGGAAGAAGCGTAAGAGGGTTACCGGCAGGTCGATGGTCTGCACCAGGGCCTCCCGCCGCTCCCCCTTTATCCCGCAGCGGGGATCCCAGATGAACAGGGGGATATGGGACACTTCCTCGTACAGGGGCATGTAATTTTTAGCCCAATAGCCATGCTCTCCCAGCATGTAGCCATGGTCTGTGTTGACAATGAGCATGGTGTCCTTCCACATGTCCTGCTCGTCCATCACGTCTAGCACCCGGCCTAACTGGGCATCGCACATGGACAGCAGCGCTTTATAGCTGCGCCTGCCCTCTGCCACCTCCTCCGGGGATTCCTTCACCATGGCATAGTCGGGCCAGTCAAAGCGCTTGCCCGCGTACTCTGTGGGGTACAGCTCCTTATATTTGTCATAGGTGAAGAAAGGCTCGTGGGGGTCAAAGCACTCAATTTGCAGGAACCACTTGTCCGCGTCCCTGTTCTGCCGCAAAAACGCAATCCCCGCGTCAAAGCATTTCACCTGGGGGTGATCTTTCTCCTGCTGCATAAAGCGGCGGTTCACCACGTCCTGCCGGTAGAGCATCCCCCGGTAGCCGTCAAAGCTGATAAGGTTGGGATCTTTATCCTCCACCCCGCCTATCACCGCCTTCCAGCGATCCCCCTCCTGGCCCCGGAAGTTTTCCCAGGTGGCATAGCGGGTGTGGTAGGTGCCGCCGCCGTCCTCCCAGTAGTGCCCGTGGTCGCTGATGAGATGGGAATGTATGCCGTTCTGCCATAAGATCTGGGGCATGGAGTCGTCAAAAGGCTCTATAGGCCCCCAGCTTCTGTGCAGGAAATTGTACCGCCCGGTGTGCAGCTCCCGGCGGGCAGGCATACAGGGCAGGCTGCCCGCGTAGCAGCTTTCAAACTGCACCGAGCGCTGCTGCAAGCGCAGGAAATTGGGGGTTAAGGATTCTGTGCAGCCGTATGCTTCCAGCATGTGGCGGTTGAGGGAATCGAACATAACCATGATTGCGCGCATATAGCTCCTCCTCTCTTTAATGTGTTTATCGTCTTAATTCCGGTTTTTCTTTAGGCTTTGCCTGAAGATGGGAAAATGCAGGATTTTTGCGCAGGGCTTGCATTTTGGTGATGGATGCTCACAACCCAAATGTGAACAAACAATTAAATTACAAAACTGTTCGCTGCAAACCCGCTGTTTTGTAAACGGATTGTCATCTTTGTAACCATATTGTTGTTTTTGGCCGGAAACGGGGAACGCCGGATGTTGGCCCAGCTTTCCAACAGCTTCTACGCCAGACTGTAATTGGCGGCAAAGTTCTCGTCCCAGTTCTTCTCCAGGGCTTCCCGCCACCTGAGGGCCTTTTCCGTCAGCTCTTTTGTAAGCTCCGGCAGCTCCTCCGCCAGGTTGCGGGTTTCGCCGGGATCGGCTTCCAAATCGGACAGGAACACAGGGGCCTGCACAGGCTCCCCTTCCACCAGCACGCCGTTTAAAACCAGCTTATACCTGCCGTGGCGTACAGCGGTCTGCCCGTCCATTTCCCAGAAAATATCTTCGTGGGGGCTTTCCGCGCCCTGGGTGAGCACCTCCTGCAGAGAAGCGCCGTCCAGGGTGTAGGCTTCCGGATCGCCCCCGGCCCAGCTCAGCAGGGTGGGGAACACATCCATAGCGCCGCAAGGCTCTTTGATAACCTGCCCGGCGGGGATAACCCCGGGCCAGGAGAAGATGCCCGGCACCCGGACACCCCCCTCAAAGAGGCTGTATTTATGGCCTTTAAAGCCGCCGGTCTGCCCGCCGTAATAGGGGTCGGGGGTGCCGTCCAGCCAGTTGCGGGACTCCCGGGAGGGGCCGTTGTCGCTTTGGAAGAAAATGCAGGTGTTTTCATATTCCCCGCAGCGCTTCAGTTCGTCTAGTATCTCCCCCACGCCGTCGTCCACCGCCGCAATCATGGCGGCCATCACCTGCCTGTCCCAGGGCAGGTGGGAAAAGCGGGCCATATATTTTTCCGGGGCGTGCATGGGGTAATGGGGGGCATTATAACCCACATAGAGGAAGAAAGGCTCCTGCTTCCCCGCGTGGCCCCGGATGCTCTCCACTGCCTTTTCCGTAATAAGCTCTGTCATGTAGCGGCCGTTCTCCCGCACCTCTTTTTCGTTTTCCCACAGGTCGTGGGTGGGGTCGGTGTGGCCGTCTGCCATGCCCCAGTAGAAAATGTGGGAGTAATAATCCACGCACCCAGCCATGAAGCCGTAAAAATCATCAAAGCCGTTCTGGTTGGGGCGGCACTCATCTTTAAGCCCCAGGTGCCATTTGCCCACCAGGGAGGTTTTATATCCCTGGCCCTTTAAGGCCGCGGCAATGGTGGGCACCTTGGGGGTCAGGCCCGAAGCCTTCCTGTGCCCTGCCAGAATGGCCCGCACCCCGGCATTGCCGGGATAGCGGCCTGTGAGCAGGCAGGCCCGGGAAGGGGAGCACACAGGGCTGCCGGAATACCAGTCGGTAAACCGCGCGCCGGAGGCTGCCAGCCCGTCAATGTGAGGGGTGACAAAGTCCTTGCTGCCCATACAGGACAGATCCCCATATCCCTGATCATCTGTCATAATGACAATAAAATTCGGTTTTTTAGCCAAAGCTTCCGTCTCCTTTCAGCGGTAGATGGACACGTCCACCAGGGGGCCGTCCCCCTCTTTGGCGTGCTCATACAAAAAACATTTTACCTGCCTGTCGCCTATCACATAGTTTTCCGGCTTTTCCTTCCGGCAGCGGTCCGTAGCCCTGGGGCAGCGGCTTGCAAAAGGGCACTGCTTCATGTCCCCTGCCAAGTCCGGCAAATCCTCGCTGGCGTGTATCTCCAGCTTTTCCTCCCGGAAAGGCTCCGGGGTGCTGGAAAGCAGCAGGACGGTGTAGGGGTGCAGGGGGCTTTGGATGATATCGTCTGTGCCGCCCTGCTCCACGCAGTTGCCGGCATACATGACCACCATGCGGTTTGCCATATACCGGGCAGAGGCCAGGTTGTGGGTGATGTAGAGATAGGTGAGGCCTTCCTTTTTCTGTAAGTCCAGCATCAGGTTCATAATGTCAATGCCAATGGACACGTCCAGCATGGAGGTAGGCTCGTCTGCCACCAGGATGGAGGGCTTCACCGCCAGGGCGCGGGCAATGACAATGCGCTGGCGCTGGCCGCCGGAAAGCTGGTTGGGGTGCTTTTCCATGAAGTCAGCGGCAGGGGTGAGGCCTACGGTTTCAAACAGCTCCACCACCCTCTCCCGCACCTGGGCCGTGCTCAGTTCCGGATAGTGCAGCTCCACCGCCCGGCCCACAATGCGGCCCGCCTTATGGGCGGGGTTTAAAGAGCCGAAGGGATCCTGGAAAATCATCTGCACCTCCTTGCGGAAGCGGCTCACATCCTTTTTCCCTGTGTGGCCGGTCACGTCCATGCCGTTTACGGAGATGCTGCCCTCTGTAGGCTCATACACCTTGCACAGCATTTTCGCCATGGTGGACTTCCCGCAGCCGGACTCTCCCACCACCGCCAGGATTTCCCCCTTGCGTATCTCAAAGCTCACATCGTCCACAGCCTTCAGGCTGGCCTTGCCGAAAAGGCCCTGGCGCTTGACGAAATATTTCTTTACATGGTCAAACTTTACCGCCACATTTTCCATTTACCCTACCTCCTTTGTAAGCCTGTGGTAGCAGGCGCAGCTATGCCCGCGCCCCAAATCCTCCAGCGCCGGCGGGGCTGACAGGCAGTCCTCCTGGCGGCGGGTGCAGCGCTGGTAGAACAGGCAGCCCGGGGGCGGGGTGATTAAATCCGGCACGCTGCCGGGGATGCCGCTCAGTTCCTTGCGAGGCCCCACCAAAGAGGGGAAGGCCTGCAAAAGCCCGCTGGTGTAGGGGTGCGCCCCGCCCTGGAGCAGCTCTCCCACAGGGGAGATTTCCGCCATGCGCCCGGCATACATAATGGCAATGCGGTCGCACATTTCCAGCATCAGGGGCAGGTCGTGGGTGATGAACAGCACAGAGAAGCCCATCTTTTCCTTCAGCTCCTGTATCCTGCGGATGATGTTATACTGCACCACCACGTCCAGGGCTGTGGTAGGCTCGTCAAAAATCACCAGGTCCGGCTGCAATGCCAGGGCCATGGCGATAACCACCCGCTGGCGCATACCGCCGGAAAGCTCGTGGGGGTATGCCTTAATGCGGGCGGGGTCGATATTCACCAGCTTTAAAAGCTCCCCGGCCCGCTCCAGGGCCGCCTTGCGGGGAAGCTTTTCGTGGGCCAGGATGGCGTCCATCAACTGGCTGCCAATGGTGACCACAGGGTTCAGGTTGTTCATGGCGCTTTGCAGCACCATGGAGGATTTTTCCCAGCGGAAGGTGCGCAGCTCCTCCTTGGTAAAGGCCAGCACGTTTTTGCCGTTGAACGCAATGGTTCCGCCTGATATGTGGGCCGCGCCCTTTAAAAGCTGCATGATGGAGAAGGCCACTGTGGATTTCCCGCAGCCGGACTCCCCGGCAAGGCCGAAGAACTCGCCCTTATGGATGTCAAAGCTTACGTCCGTTACGGCCTGCACCTCCCCTCTGTCCGCTGTGTAGCGGACATTGAGATTTTTTACAGACAATACGATTTCCCGGTTTTCCATGGTTTCCATCCTTTCCCCGTCACAGCTTCACGGCGCCGCCCCGGTCGTTTGCGTAGATATCCAGGAACGAGTTGCCGATAAGCATAAAGCTGAAGCCTAAGGTTGCGATGCATAGGCCGGGGGGCAGCATCCACCACCAGGCGTTGTATAAAATGGCGTTGTTGTCAAAGGACACGGAGAGCATCTGGCCCCAGCTTATGAGGGAAGGGTCGCCCAGGCCCAAAAAGCTCAGGGTGGCTTCCGTAAGCATGGCGGAGGTTATCACCATCACCATGTTGGCTGTGACCACAGGGATAATGTTGGGCAGGATTTCCCGGAACATGATTTCCAAAGTGCCCATGCCCTGCACCTTTGCCGCGTCCACATATTCCCGGCGGGCCTCCGACAGGGTTTGGGAGCGGATGCTGCGGGCCATCCACAGCCAGTTGAGGCCCCCGATAATGATAATCAGGTTCCAGATGCCCATGCTGGGCAAAAACGCCGCCAGCACAATCATAAAGGCCAGGGTGGGCACCACCAGGAACACGTCTACAATGCGCATCAGCACTTCTCCTGTGCGCCCGCCCTTATAGCCTGCCAGCAGCCCCACGAAAATGCCGATGAAGCTGGTGAGCAGCCCAGCCAGCACGCCTACGGACATGGTGACCTGGGTGCCGTACACCACCTGGGAGAAGATGTCCTGCCCATAGCTGTTCACCCCCAGGGGGTGGGCCAGGGAAGGCTTTTCCCAGGGCATGAAGCTGATATCCTTGGGCTGGTACGGGGCTATCAGGGGGGCAAACACTGCCACCAGGGCGAAGAACAGGAGGATGAAAAGCCCCACCTTGGCCCGGGTATTTTTCAAAAGGTATTTTTCCAGCATCAAGTAGCCGTCGGACTTCTGCCTTGCCGCCTTTTCTTTTTTCATAAGTAATCGCCACGCGATACGGAATCCGCACAAAAAGCCATAACGCTATGCCCTTTTGTGCCCGGTACCGTCCTTTCTTTGATATTTTTCACACGCCCGCGCTCCTTTCTCAGTCCAGGGATACCCGGGGGTCTATCAGCGGGTAAATTAAATCCGCCAGGAAGTTGATGGCCACCACGCTCAGGGCAATGATGGCAAAGCAGCCCTGCACCAGGGGATAATCGTGGCTTAGGATGGCGTTCATAATGGTTAGGCCAATGCCGGGATAGGAGAAGATAATCTCCGTGGCGATGGCGCCGCCCACCGCCTGGCCCAGGCTGAGCATCAGCCCGGTGAAGGAAGGGAGCAGTGCGTTGCGCAGGGCATATTTCGTCAGGATTTTGCTGCGCCGCAGCCCCTTTGCCTGGGCCAGCACAATGTAGTCCTCAGAGAACACCTGCAATATGTTGCTGCGCATCATAATCATGCGCCCGGCAAGGGACACAATCACCAGCGACAGCACCGGCAGGCAGGCGTGGTAGGCGATGTTCCCCGCCTTGGCCCAGAAATTGCCAAGCTCTGCCCCGGGGGTCATGGCGTGGCCCATGGGGAACCACCCCAGGTAATACCCCAGGCCCATGACCAGCAGCATGCCCACCCAGAAATAGGGGATGGACTGGATGTAGAAGGACGTGCCCACTGCCAGGTTGTCAAACCAGGATCCCTTTTTCAGGGCCGCCAGGGTGCCGATGATCCAGGCAATCAAAAAGGACAGCAGGGTGGAGATGATGACCACCAGCAGGGTCCAGGGGATGGCCTGGGTGATGATATCGCTGACAGGGATGGGGAAGTTTGTGTAGGACACCCCCAGATCCCCCTGAAAAAGCCCGCCCAGATAGCGCGCATACTGCTCAAAGATGCTCTTGTCCAGGCCGAACTGCTCCCGCACCTGCTGGGCATACTCGGCAGAGCCAAGGGCGCTTTGGGACGCCAGGTATTCCGCCGGGTCGCCGCCCATCATGCGGGGCAGCAGGAAGTTGAAGGTAAGCGCCACCCACAGGGTGAACAAAGCGCTTATAAACCTTTTGCATACATATTTTACCGTGATGCCTTTCAAGCTTTCCTCCTCCTTTTTAAAAGGGAGGATACTCCCAGCTACCAGGAATATCCTCCGCTTTATTTTTTACCTGTATTTATTTTTTCCCAAAAGACTTGCCCGAACCCCTTATAATCAGCCTACGGGCCGCACGTTGATAAGGTTGCGGTTGCTCTTGACAGACGCCTCGTAATCCGTCCATCCTGTAACGGCGGCGCCGTCATAGTAGGGGATGTGTCCGCTGGAGTTATACATGGGCAGGAACACGTAATCCTTTGCCAGCAGATCCTGCATCTGGTAGTAGAGATCCTTCAGCTTTTCCTCGTCCGTCTCGGCGGAAGCCTGCTCCAGAAGGCCGTCCATCTCATCGCTGCGGTAGCGGAAATAGTTCAGGCCGGGGGTGCTCTCGCCGGCGGGGGCGGTCATGGAGGAGTTGAAGCAGCTATTCAGGGCCGCGTAAGGATCCGGCGGGAAGTTGATGCCCATCTGCAGAAGGTCATATTTGCCTGTCTGGGCCAGGGAGGTCAGTTCGGGCCAGGTGGCCAGCTTGGGGATAATCTCCACGCCCAGGTTCAAAAGCCACTGCTGAATCATGCCGGCTTCCATCTGCTGGGCAGGGGCGCCGGAAGCGTTGTGATAGGTAAAGGACAGGCGCTTGCCGTCTTTCTGGTAGATGCCGTCGTCGCCCTTGGTGTAGCCCGCGTCCTCCAGCACCTTCTGGGCGGCTTCCAGATCAAAGGCCAGGGAGTTTTTGGCTTCCTCGCTTACATAGTCGCCAAAGAGATCCGGCAGCCAGCCGATGCTGGTGGGCAGCACGCCGTTATACTCGCCGCGGGAGATAAGCTCCGGCTGGTTGATGGCCATGGCCATGGCCTTGCGCACGGCCACATCGGAGAGCAGCTCATTTTCATGGTTTATCAGCACGGAGAAGTTGCCAAGGCCAGCGTAAATATCCATCTGGGCAAATTCCTTGGAGGTGAACTCCGGAATGCTGGACATGGCGATGGTGCCGGTGGTGCAGTCGATTTCCCCGTTTAAGAGGCCCAGGGTGGTGTTGGGAGAGGTGTTGTAGAGCACAATAAGCATTTTGTCCACCTTGGGGGCGCCGTTCCAGTAATCCTTGAAGGCGGTAAGCTCTACAGAGGTGCCCACTGTGTACTTGTCCCAGGCAAAAGGCCCGGTGCCTACAGGGGTTTCGTTAATAAAGTTTTCCGCGTCCTCGTTTTCCCAGATGTGTTTGGGCACAATCTTTACCTTGGTGAGATACCGGGGCAGGGCGGTGAAGGGCTGGCTGCAGGTGAACACAACCTTGTCCCCGTCCGCCTTTACATCGGACAGCTTGTCCCACAGGGCGTACTGGTCGAAGGTGGGCACGTCTTTGAGAATCTGCATGGTGCAGGCCACGTCCTCCGCGGAGAAGGCGGTGCCATCGTGCCATTTCACATCGGGATTTATGGTGAAGGTCAGTTCTGTAAAGCCGTCGTTCCAACTGTATTCCGTGGCAAGGGCCGGCTCCAGCTCGCCCTTCTTCTCGTTAAAGGTGAACAGCGGCTCGTAAAGGATGTCCAGCATGTCCGTAAAGGTGCCGGAGGTGGCAAAGGGGCTTTTGTTGGACATCTGGGTGTCCAGCACGTAAGCGCCCATGCGCAGGGTGCCGCCCGTGGCAGTGCCCTGGGCTTCCGGTTCGCTTTCTTCCGCGGAAGAAGCAGGCTCTTCCGCTTTGGAACTTACGGGGGCTTCCGCTTTGGAGCTTTCCGGTGCGTCTGCCTTGGACGATGCGGACGAGGAGCCGCCTGTGCCGCCGGAGCAGCCGGACAGCGCCAGCAGGAGCGCCAGCACCAGCGCCAGCAGGGCGCTCAGCTTTCTTTTCTTCATGTTCATGCCTCCTAAAAGTTATGTTCGTGTCCCAAGGCCCCGCCCGGTTTGGGAGCGGACGTACATCCCGAAAGCCGCTTCCCGTGTGTTTTCCCCGCCTGCCGGCGGGGAAAACACGGAAAAGCTTTTTTCAGCTCCGCCCGGTTTGAGGGCTTCGGCCTTGCGCCGTGATTTTATTATAGTTGGTAAGAGGGTATGAAAACATGTAAAATATTCAGGTTCGTTTGCAATTTATTCATATATTCACCAAAACACCCTTTGCTTTGACTTGACTTTTTATATGTTTTTGCTATGATTGGAGTGGTTATAGACCAACTGCCTGCTCAAAATACTTATGGGGGTGAGACTTTGTACCGCATTGTATTGATTGACGACGAGCCATGGAGCGCCGCCGTTTTAAAGGAAAGCATTGACTGGAAGGAACTGGGGTTCTATATAGACAGGCTGTACACAAACCCGATGGAAGCCCTGCGGGCCATCTGCGCCGATCCCCCCGACGTGGTGATTACCGACATCTCCATGCCTGTGCTGGACGGCCTGGAGCTTATCCGCAAGGCCCAGTTTGACGGCTGCACCAGCCGCTTTGTCATCCTCTCCGCCCACCGGAATTTCGACTATGCCAAGGCCGCCCTGCGCCTGGACGTGGTGGACTATTATTTGAAGCCCATCCATCCCGGGGAAATTACCACCCTGTTTTCCTCCATCAAGGCCACCCTGGACGAGGAGCACAACCTGTCCCCCGGCGAGACGCTGCCTGCCGGGCGCTTCGAGGAAATCCTTGCCTATATCGACGCGAACCTCCACCAGCACTTGACTTTGCAATCCATTAGTGATACCTTTTTTCTAAACAGGACGTACATCTGCGCCCTGTTTAAAAAGCACCTGGACGTAACCTTTTCCCAATACCTCACAAGCGCCCGCCTGGAAAAGGCCAAGTTCTACCTGTCCCATACAAACCTCAAGCAGTTGGAAATAGCGGAAAAGGTAGGCTTTAAAGATGAGTTTTATTTCAGCAAGGTTTTTAAAAAAGCGGAAAACATGTCTCCCGGGGTCTACAGGAAGCTGGCGGCCTCCCGCTGGGAAAAGCCCGGCTCCTGACGCGCCCGGCTGCAGAAGCATCCAGAAAAGCCTTCTGCACCTGTTTTTAACGGCCTGCCTGCTGTTTTTATGCCTGCTGGCGGCGGCCTGCTGGTGGTTTGCCTCCTCACAGCGCAAGGCCCTGGAGGAGCATCTGGGCGCAACCCTGACCATTATGGGGGAAAATATTGACGAATACTTTATGTCCCTGGAAAAGCTGGGCTTCGGCGTTTCCTCCAACTGGTCGGTTATCAATGTCTACTCCGGGGAAGATCCGACGGAAGTGGGCAGCGCTGTGGCAAACTCCCACCAGCTCATGTCCCTGCTGTGCAGCATTGAAACCTCCATTGCAGACGTGATGATTGTGGACATCAACGGCCTGGGGAAAAGCTATTTTTCCGGGGTGGACTACAATATCATCTCGGAGATCACTTCCCAGGAGGAGCTGCACGACCCTTATGCCCTGGAGCGCAGCTTCCATTTCTTCCCGCCGGAAAGCCAGTGGAGCAATGTGTACTTTGTATACAGCGTGCCTATCTTAAACCTGAATTCCTGGCCCAGCGACTCCCAGAAGGTAGCCACAGGCCTGCTGCTGTGCAACAAAAGCAGGATTTCCCGGCTGCTGATGACAGACACCGCCCTTTCTTATGAATATTTCGCCCTGTACCAGGGGGATGACTGCGTTTTCAGCAGCTCCCCCGTCCCGCCGGAGCCTGGGCCAAACACCCTCATCCAGGAAATCCCCCTAGCCCGGGGCGGGCTGACCCTCCGGGGGGCCGCCACCCTGGGGCAGGTTCAGGGCGGCTCCGGCCTGATGCTGCTGTTTGGAGGCTGCTGCTTTTTGGCAGTCACCCTGTTTCTCATCCTCCTCGTTCAGTTCACCAGGCGCTATATCCTGCGCCCCATTTCCGGCACCATTTCCCAGCTTGCAGGATACCAGGGGGAAAACCTTTCCGAGCATATCGCCTATTCCGGCGTGGGGGAAATTGACGCTATCATTGTGGATATCAACCGGATGATTGACAAAATCAAGTGCGCCACCCGGCAGATCCTCTTGACCCAGAACACCCTGTATGAAACGGAGCTGCGCACCAAGGAGGCGGAGCTTTACGCCCTGCAAAGCCAGGTGAATCCCCATTTCCTCTACAACACCCTCCAGTGCATCTGCGGCCTTGCCGCCATGGGCCGCACCCGGGATATCCAGGAGATTGCCCTGGCCATGTCCGATGTGTTTAAATATTCCATCCACCCCGGCACCTTTGTGGACTGCGCCGAGGAGGTGGGCATTATCTGCCAATATTTGTCCATTTATAAAATCCGGTATGACGGGAAGCTGGACTATGAGCTGAACATTGAGGAACCGCTTTTAGACTGCCGCATCCTGAAAATGATCATCCAGCCCACTGTGGAAAACGCCATGCTCCACGCCTACAACGGCACAGACAAGCGGCCTGCCATCCGCATTTACGGGCGCAGGGAGGATGGGGAACTGGTGTTCAACATCATCGACAATGGCGCGGGGATTCCCCGGGAGAAGCTGCAGAAAATCCAGGAAAACCTGGGCCGCAGCTTTTCCGAGTCCATTCAGGAGGCCTCTCCCTTTGGCCTGGGGCTTTATAACATCAACCGCCGCATTAAGCTGGTATATGGGGAAAGCTATGGCATCAGCCTGTTCAGCAACCCCAACGGCACCCAGGTGGACATCCGCATCCCTGCCGCGCCCCCGGAATATCCTGCCCTGCCGGAGCAGGAAGAACTATAAGAACCCAGAAAGGAATGTTATGCCATGCCATCCCTCAGCCTGCTGATAAAGCCCGCCTCCGGCGGCTGCAACGTCCGGTGCCGGTACTGCTTCTATGCCGACGAGCAGCAGAACCGCGGCACCTATTCCTACGGGCTTATGTCCGAGGAAACCCTGGAAGCCCTCATCCAGAAGGCCCTTTCCTATGCCACCCAGAACTGCTCCTTCGGCTTCCAGGGAGGCGAGCCTACCCTGCGGGGCCTGGAATTCTTTCAAAAAGCTGTGGCCCTGCAAAAAAAATATAATATCCATGGCGCCCAGGTGGCAAACGCCATCCAGACAAACGGCCTGCTCATAGATGAAAGCTGGGCGCGGTTTTTCCACGACAACCATTTCCTTGTGGGCCTTTCCTTAGACGGCACCAAGGACATACACGATGAAAACCGCCTGGATCCAGAAGGGAAGGGCACCTACAGCCGGGTGCTGCGGGCTGCCCAAATCCTCACAGCCCACCAGGCAGACTTTAACATCCTCACAGTGGTGACAGGGAAAACAGCCCACTCCATCACGAAAATCTACAATTTTTTCCGCCGCAGCGGCCTGCTGTACCAGCAGTACATCCCCTGCCTGGATCCCCTGGGGGCTCCCCGGGGCGCATCCCTTTATTCCCTCACCCCGGCCCAGTATGGGAAATTCCTGAAAACCCTTTTCGATCTCTGGTACAGGGATGTGACAGCCGGGAACTTTATCTACATCCGGTATTTTGAAAACCTTGTGGGGATGCTGCTGGGCCGCCCTCCGGAAAGCTGCGGCCTTTCAGGCCAGTGTACGGTGCAGCACGTGGTGGAGGCGGACGGCTCTGTATACCCCTGCGATTTTTACTGCCTGGATCAGTGGAAGCTGGGTACTGTGCAGGAGGATGGTTTCCCTGCCCTCTCCCAAAAGGAAAAGGCCCTGGCGTTTATCTCCTCCTCCAAAAGCCTGGCAGACGCCTGCCGGGACTGCCCCTATTTCTTCCTCTGCCGGGGCGGGTGCCGCCGGGACAGGGAGCCGCTCCAAGGGGGCGGGACGCAGGAAAACTATTTCTGCCCTGCCTATAAGGCGTTTTTTGCCTATGCCCTGCCCCGCCTGCGGGAAATAGCCCGGGTGCTGGGAGCATCCCAGAGAGGGGGCGGACTGCTGTGACAGCCTTCATCATGTTTGCCGTGTGCCTGCTGGCCTCCTGCGTGGGGGCAGTAGCCGGTTACGGCGGCGGGGTTATCATCAAGCCTGTGCTGGACGCTTTGCACATCCTGCCCGTTTCCACCATCAGCTTTCTGTCAGGCTGCACGGTGCTGTGCATGTCTGTAG
Organism: Neglectibacter sp. X4; assembly: GCF_009917365.1. Lineage (NCBI taxonomy): Bacteria > Bacillati > Bacillota > Clostridia > Eubacteriales > Oscillospiraceae > Neglectibacter > Neglectibacter sp. X4. Next base: position 14,352 of record NZ_QWLE01000017.1, read on the forward strand.
CTTCCCTGCTGCGCAGCCGGGGAAACGGGGTGAAGCTGCGCATTGCCACCACAGCCCCTCTGGCGGTGGGCGCGGCGGCAGGAGGGCTGCTGGGCAAGTGGCTGTTCGAGCTGGTGAAAGCCCGTTCCAACGAAGCCATTCTGGGCACGGTGCAGTCCCTGGTGCTGCTGATAACCACGGTACTGGTGTTTTTCTACACCCTGAAAAAGGACAAGCTCCCTTCCTATCATCTGAAAGGCACAGGAGCGTGCCTGTTTGCCGGCGGAATGCTGGGGGTGGTGTCTGCCTTTCTGGGCATTGGGGGCGGGCCGCTGAACATGGCCCTGCTGTTTTTCTGCTTCTCCATGGAAGCAAAGGAAGCCGCTAAAAATTCTATCTTCATCATCATGCTCTCTCAAATTGCCAGCCTGCTCAGCGCCCTTGCCCAGGGAAATGTGCCGGGGTTTTCCTGGCCCCAACTGGTGCTGATGGCCCTGGGCGGCGTGGGCGGCGCGCTGCTGGGGGCAGAGCTTGCCAAAAGGATGGACAACAAAGCCGTGGAAAAGCTGCTGCTGGCCCTGATGCTGGTGATTATCCTGATTAACGTCTACAATGTGGGGGCCTATGGCGTGGAGGCCTTGCAAAGCATGGTTTTCTGCATATAGTAAAAAGAGCGGCGCACCCAGGTGGGTACGCCGCTTCTGTTTGTCGCTTTAGCTCGAAGAACCACCGGCTCAGCCGCTCAACTTGAAAATCGGGCTGTACCGATTTTCAAGCTGGACTTTGATGGAGCTGTCAAAATAGTTGAGGAAATCGCAGTAGTTCTCAAAAATCAGGTTCTTGTCCTCGTTCTGGGCAAAAGCTGGTAGTTCACATCGTAAAACTGGATTTGCTTGGTGAAATACCGGTCGCCAATGATGCAGATACCGTCCGGCACATTTCCTGGTAGGGGATGGTCTGCTGGGCGGTCTTGGGGAGCCTACCGTCCCGTTTTGCCTTGCTGACTGATGCCGAAAGCCGCCGTTTGTCCCGGCTGCTCAGTTTCGCATCCGGGGTCAAGCGCAGGGTGGCCTTTAAGTCAGACTTTTCTTTTTTCAGTTCCTTTTTTGCCGCTTGCAGGTTTCTTGCCTGCTTTTGATGCCTTCCTCCAGTTCCCGGATGCTCGCCTGTTCCGCAGGGGCGATATGGGGGAATGCCCGCACCCTACCGCCGCCACGCTTGGCATGGCCCTTCTCCAGAAGGTGGGTGAGCTGGTAACGCTTTTTGTTATGCACCACCAGTTCTAAGGAATTGGCGGTCTCCTTCTGCTTCTTTACCGCCCATGCCATCCATCTGTATGTCAAGGAAGATAATGTCAAAACCGGTTCCTGCCGCAAGCAGTCCTTCCCCCGTTGCAAAACCGCTTATATGAAAATCGGGATTTCCATTCTTTTCAGCACCCATCCCCGGCAGATTAAAGTTTCCCTGTCGGGGAACAGGCTGATGATCTGCTCCTCTGTCCTTATCGCAGGCTCATTCACTGTTCCCACTCCCCTTCCCGTTATATTCAGAAAGAAAAAGCCCTGCAACCGCCAAAACCGTCCCCATAACGGAAACCCATGTCACCGGCTCCTTCAGTAGCACGGAAGTCACCACCGTTATGACGGGAACCATGTAAATATAGACGCTGGTCTTGACTGCGCCAAGCACCTTTACCGCAAGGTTCCATGTGACAAAGCAGAGTGCGGATGCCCCCAGCCCAAGATACAGGATATTGAGTAAATACGTCATACCCCAAACCGTTCCAGCCCGACTTCAAAATCGAAAAGGAATAGTGCCGGAACCATGAAAAGGATGCCGTAAAAGAATGTCCGCCGCGTGGTGAGTATGACCGGGCAGGACGATTGCATTAGGAAAAATCCCTTTGACTTCCAGTTGAACACCGTTTTAGAAGATAACACCGAACCAAAGGTACCTTTATCCCCAACACAGGAAGCGTCTTTCCTGTCCTTTGTGCAGAATGATAAAACCTATCAGAAGTATTACGACGAGATTATCATACTGTTAGGAACAGGGCTACGCATTTCTGAACTCTGCGGATTGACTGAAAGCGACATTGACTTTGAGCATAAGCTAATCAACATAGACTACCAGCTTTTGAAAGTATCGGGTATTGGTTATCATGTTGAAACGCCAAAGACAAAAAGCGGTATCAGACAAATCCCAATGAGTACCAAAGTCTATGAAGCGTTCAAGCGTGTGCTGAATGGCAGAGGACGGGCAGACAAATTGATTGTCGGCGGTTACAGCAATTTCTTATTCCTCAATCGGAACGGGCTACCGAAAGTAGCAATCAACTATAGCTGTCTAACGAGTGGACGCGGGTTCCCAACACCTTGAAATTCGCCAGCACATCGGCTTCGATGCGTTCCAGGCGGGGCTTTGCTTCTTTCAGGCTGTCCGCTTCAATGCCAAAGGTGATGTACTTGGTCTTTGTCAGGCCGTTGTTCCCCCTGGCAAGCTGGCCTTTGAGCATCCCCGAATACTCCCGCCGGATGCCGTTAAATGCGTCCACCTGCTCTGGGATATGGATGGACTTCTGGTACTCCTCCATATCGGCCCGCTGGTTGAGGAAAGAAAGGAAGATCAGCAGCTTTGGCTGTATGGCTGTGTAAAAGGCAGCTTTCAGAGAACGCTTGTGATTGTTGAGTGTCTTACATAAGAATATCCACTACGGCTTCCGACATACTTTTCTCATCTTCTGCATATAGAAGTTTCATGATACATCACTCCTATCTATCCATTATAACTACAATAGTTTAGTTGTAGCTTAGAGAGTTATATATTCCCGTCTTTTGGGCACCTTCTGCGCCTTGCTGCTTTTTCTGCAACTGTCTATAGGATTCTCCACCTCTTTCGGAACCAACCAGATAGTTCCTTCCCACACCGGGAATGCGACGGGCAGAGCAGTACGCAAGATTGGAACCTTTGAACGCTTCTCCCAGTTCCTTCCGGGCCGGAAGCCTCACCGTCATATACCAGTTTTTTCACGAGGAGGTGCAGCGGCACGCTGCCTGTTGATGGCGCAGAGGATGCCCTTGATGGAGGCAACGCTGATGTTATTGTCCATGCCCACGCCGAAAATAATCTCTCCCCCATGGCGGAGCTGAATGTAAGACACAGCCTTGGAGTCTGCGCCGCCGGAAACAGCGTGTTCGCTGTAGGAGATAAATTCATATTCTGTAAGCCCCACTGTGCGCAAAGCGTTGAAGAACGCGTCCAGAGGGCCATTGCCCTTGCCGGAGATAAACTGGGCGTGGTTGTCAAAACGCAAGGTGCCTTCAAAATCCACCACCACTTGGCCCTGGCCCCCGTCCTCTTCAAAGATTTTGTAGGCCATCAGGTGGTATGGCTCTTTCACGTCCAAATATTCCCGCCGGAAAATGGCGAACACTTCCCCGGCGCTTATCTCCCGACCCAGGCGGTCGCATTCTTCCTTAACCTTGGCCCCAAACTCCGGGTGCATGGCCTTGGGCAGTACATAGCCAAAGTTCTGCCGCATGACAAAGGCGGCGCCCCCCTTGCCGGACTGGCTGTTAATGCGGATAATCGGCTCGTACTGCCGGCCTAAATCTGCCGGGTCAATGGCGAGGTAAGGCACCTCCCAATAGGGGGAGCTGTGCTTTGCCATGTAGTTTACCCCTTTGCTGATAGCGTCCTGGTGGGAGCCGGAAAAGGCTGTGAACACCAGTTCCCCGGCATAGGGATGGCGGGGGTGTACCTGCATCTGGGTACACTCCTCGTATACCTTGCGGATATGCTTCATGTTGGAAAAGTCCAGGGCCGGATCCACCCCTTGGGCATACAGGTTCATGGCCACATTCATAATGTCCGCGTTGCCTGTGCGCTCCCCATTGCCGAACAGTGTGCCCTCCACCCGCTGCGCCCCTGCCATCAGGCCCAACTCTGTGGCGGCTGTACCTGTGCCCCGGTCGTTGTGGGCGTGGAGGCTGATAATGGCGCAGTCCCGGCGCTTCATTTTCCGGCAGCAGTATTCCACCTGGTCGGCATAGGTGTTGGGGGTACACAACTCCACTGTATTGGGCAGGTTGATAATAGCCGGGTTTTCCGGCGTGGCCCCCAGTTCTTCCAGCACCCGGTCGCAAATCATGGCAGCGTTGTCCATCTCTGTACCGGAAAAGCTTTCCGGGGAATATTCATAGCGGACGTTTACAGGCTCCTTTGCCATAAGCTCCTGGGTCAGGCGGCGGATAAGCCTTGCCCCTTCCACAGCAATTTCCGTCACTCCGGCCATGTCCGTATCGAATACCACCCGGCGCTGTAATTCCGAGGTGGAATTATAGAAATGGATAATGACGTTTTTTGCGCCCCGGATGGCCTCGAAAGTTTTGCGGATGAGGTGCTCCCGGGCCTGCACCAGCACCTGCACCGATACATCGTCAGGGATAAGCCCCTGGTCTATCAGCGCCCGGAGGATTTCATATTCCGTCTCCGATGCTGCCGGGAAGCCCACCTCAATCTCCTTAAAGCCGATTTTGCACAGCATCTGGAAAAACTCCAGCTTCTGCTCCAGGTTCATGGGGTTTACAAGGGCCTGGTTGCCGTCCCGGAGATCTACGCTGCACCAGATTGGGGCCTTTGTAAGGGCTTTGTCGGGCCAGGTACGGTCAGGCAGGGGCTGGGGGGTGAAGGGCTTGTATTTTTTATAGCTTTGCTTCATGAGGAATCCGTCCTTTCCATAGGGTTTGCCCAGAGGCAGAAAAAGCCCCGGATACAGAACTGCTTCTGTATCCGGGGCGAAAATCTCAAGGGTATTTACGCGGTACCACCCGGTTTCGGCGCGGGACGCGCCCTTCAGGCCTCTGACAAGGCTTGGCGGATAACGCCGCCGCACGACCCTCCCTACGGCACAGGCTTTCAGGGGGGCGACTCGGGGATCAGCATACACACTGGGCCGCGCACCTGCTTTCACCACCCGCAGGCTCTCTGAAACGCCGCTTGCAGCGTCTTCTTCCCGTCACTGTCATTCTCTCTATTTTTTCTAAGATTATAGCCCACCCCGCCTGTTTTGTCAAGATTTTTCTGCTAAGGCAGCAGGCGTTCCGGCTGTTTTAAAAGCTGTCTGCACATAAACAGGCGCCTGGAAATATGTGCAGAAAAACATATGCAAAAAGCTTATTTCTTTGCGGCGGCAACGAAGGCGTCAATTTTCTGCTTCAGCTCCGCAGGCTTTAAATATTTCAGCAGATAGCCGGTTGGATTCAGCGCCATGACCTTGCGCACGCTTTCCGGATCGCTCCTGCCTGTGAGGAAAACTACCGGGAGGCTGGCAAATTCCTTTACGGAACGCAGCATTTCCAGGGTCTGCCTGCCGTCGCAAACCGGCATTTCATAGTCCAGCAGAACCAGATCCGGCTTATCCAGGGTGATGGCCCGGATGGCGGATATCCCGGACTCTGCCACCAGCACATCATAGTCCTCCCCCAGCAGGGTTTTCATGCCGGTGCGGATGGTTGCGGAATCGTCCACCACCAGCACTTTAGGCTTGGGGTTGCTTTCCTCCTCCGCAACCGCTTCTTCCCGCCTGGACAGAAACTTCTCCACCTCTTCCAAGGCGTTATCTGCCTCCAGGGAGGTGCCCACGCCCTTTTCCAGCAGGCGGGGGGCAATCATGCAATAGGCAAAATACCCTGCCCCGCCTGTATTGAACAGCAGGCTTACCTGGGGCTTTTCCCGGTCGAACACCTGCTGGAACTGTTCATACGTCAGCAGGTTTTCATCCTTCAGCTCGTAACGGGAGGCCTCCGGGAAGTTCTCCAGCACCCGGCCCACAAACTGCCGGGCTGTATACCGGGCGGCGTGAACCAGCCTAGTGTCCAGCTTATTGGTTTTAAGGCCCATGGCCTTTCCCACTGTATTGATAAGCAGCTTTTCCTCAAAAATCAACAGGACTTCCTGCTTTTTTTCCTCTTTGGGCGCGCCGTAGGTCAGCCTGTAATATACGCCCCGGCCAAACTTTTCCCCGCCGTAGGTGTCGCTGATCACCTGGGACTCCAGATGGAACATATCGAACACCAACTGGACAATCAGCTTTTTCATGGCCGCCAGCTCTTCTTCCGGCAGAAGGCCCTCCCACTTGCTGACAGCCCCGCCAACAATGGCCTGATCCTCTGTGAGGGTGTGGCCGATAAGCCATCCGGCGCACACGCCCAGGAAGTGATCCACTGCGTCCGGGGCATACTCCGCCGCTTCCAGCTCCTGCTCCAGGGCGGGCAGGGTGTTCACCCGGAAGCCTGTATGTATTTTCCTGTGCCTTTCCAGTCCTTCATAGCCCACAGAGGCCATATAAGCCTCCTCCTCGGCAAAATGCTTCACGGTATGGCCTTTAAAGTATTTGACGCCCTCCTGGCAGGCCCGCTGGTTTTTCTTTTCTTCCTCACTGAAAGCCATAAGTTTTTTGATAATTTTAAAAGAGCCGCTGGTGCTCTTTGTCAATCACCTCAACGCCAATGTTATACTCGTCCAGCCATTTCAGTTGATTTTCCATGATGAGCTTCCTCCTCTTTGCGTACAATATCCTTTCTAAAAATTCCAGGGCCGGCGCGTGCTGCCAAAGCCTGCCAGCCCACTGAAATTATTGTACCACGGAGCGCCGTTTATGTCCAGATGAAAATCATTCTTATTTTTGTTTGGGCAGGGCATAAAATTTTTTTATTTTGAAAAGTTTTATGTAGACTTTTATACAGGGAGTATGATACACTATTAGAAAAGCGGGAATTCCCGCTTTTCTGGGCAGGGGAAGCTTCCCCTCGGCTCGCGGTTTCACGTGCAGGCATATCATAGATCAGGAGGAGTATATATGAAAAAAATTATCAGCCTTTTACTGGCCCTGGCAATCCCCCTATACGCCCTGCCCTTGGCAGCGGGAGCGGCGGGAAGCGATGAACAAGCTGGCTTCATTGACTTAAAAAACTTAGTCGACAGCGCTACTACTGGAGGCACGATTACTTTAGATGGCGATGCTGAAGTCAACGCTGATACAGTAGCTTCCCCGTGGACTATCGGAAAGAATATAACTATTGACGGGCAAGGCCATACTGTTATAATCCGGGCACCTGGTATTCTGTTAAATGCAGATGTGACGTTCAAAAATATGAAATTGAACCTTACAAGTGCGGATGGACGCAATGCGATTATTGCTAACGGGCACAGCCTAACGCTAGACACCGTAACCGCGGGTAATTTTTCTATCAATCTCTTTGGCGGTACGCTGGAAAAAGCAGACCAGGATAAATATACTGTTCCCTCCCCTGGTACAGCAGGAATTATCAATATCAAAGGAAAAACAAAGCTTCAGGGCGACCATCCTGATCCTTTGGGGCCTGCCAATATTTTTGCGGGTAATCTGTCAATAGGAAAATTTGGCGTAAATGTTGGAGAAGAAGGCGATGGTAAGTCCAGTACATTCAACGGCAATGTTACCATTAACATTGAGGATCGTTCTGACAAGGACTCTTTAGGAAACATTTATGCTGGAGGCGGACAGAATCGGACACCCCAGGGAGCAACTGCCGGGAAAGAAATAACTGCAAATCCGGATAAATACAAGGTTAATGGCACTGTTACTATTAAGGGGACAAATGCACTTCCCGACGTGGACGGCGCTGGCGCTACAAAGACGAAAGTGGTGTACAGTGCAAGCCCAAACTCCACGCCAACATGCGTTTTTAAGGATATTTCCAGCTTGACAGTTGAGGCGGGCAAGCTGATTATGGGCGCAAACAGCAGCTTCCGGGATGAACAAGAACTCTCCGTCCGTTCTGGAGCCGAACTGAACATCACAGGTTGTACTACCCCAGTCGGTAATTTTGCTGGCGGCGGCACGCTGGTGCTGGGAGAAAAACAGCAGCTTACCATTAACGGTACGGTGAGCGGAAAAACAAAGGTTGGTATTGGGAGTGTGTTTAATAATGCTTCGTCCGGGAGTGTCTCGGTCAATCAGCTTCTCATCTCAGCTCCTAAGTCCACTTCCACCTCCTTTTCCTTTCTTCCGAAAAGCACCGCAGATCAGTTAAAACTAACTATCCAAAATGATGGAAGCGGAAACTGGAAAGTCGTAGATCCCAGTGCCGGGGCCGAGCAGAAGATATTAGTGAAAAGCCTGGCGGCTAACACGCCGAAAGTAAATGATAATAAAACAGAGGTTGAAATTCCTTATGATGTAGAATTTGGGGAGGATTCAGCGTCCATTTCCTCTCTTTCGTTTATCCGTCTAACTGTGCTGATAAATAGTAAAGATGCTCAATGTGTGCAGAATAACGAACCTGACGAAAACGATTACTACACTTGGAATGATTCAGGTAGCAAATTTATCTTTGAAGTTTATGATGATAGTTTCATTTTCAGAATGGAGAATAGTGTTACACCTATCCCGGCTGGCACCTATAATTTTACTATCTCTGTTCCCACAGCTAACTGTGCGGCTGGGGTAAAGCCAAAAGCGCAGTTTACTGTTACTATCCCAACGGACGGCGAAACCCCAACGCCGACCCCAACGCCAACACCCACACCAACGCCGTCCCCCTCTCCGTCTCCAGAACCGGGTAAGCCTACCTCCATCGCTATCCCTGTTGCCAAAACCGGGCTGAAATATACGGGGGAAGAACTGACAGGCGTGGAAGCAGGAACGGGGTATACCCTGGTCGGCAACACAGCTACAGAGATAGGCGAGTATACCGCGACTGCAGCCCTACAGAATACTACAAAATACCAGTGGGCAGACGGCGCCACCGATGCAAAAGAAATAAAATGGAGCATTGGCAAGGGCGCGGCCCCTGCGGCGCCCACCGGGCTGAAAGCTACTTCCCCCACCAAGAAGGACGGCAGGGACGGGCAAATCAGCGGCACTACGGATAAAATGGAATACGCTACAAACAGTGGTTTTACAAACGCTAAGGACTGCACCGGCAACACCATTACCGGGCTTCCCGCCGGAACCTATTACGTGCGTGTGAAGGAAACTGATAAGTTTGAGGCTGGGAGCTATGCCGTTGTGAAGGTGCTGGCCTTCGGCGAGGTGGAAGAGGTGCCTGTTCCGCCTGTGGAGGTGAAAATCCCGGTTTCCGGCGAGGAAAAAACGGTGGAGGTTGTGGCCAGCATAAAAGATTCCACCGCTGTGGTGAGCACCATTGATACCACCCAGCTTGGCAGCGTGATTGGGGAAAAGGTGGACACCGGCATGGTGCTGATTGATTTCTCCGGCCTGGAGCAGGAGATTGACACAGTAGAGCTGCCCGGCGCTGCTATTGGGGAAATTGCCGCCGCGGCCCAGGCCCAGGGCAACGATGTGGAGGGGCTGTCTTTGAAGCTCTCCACAGGCTCCGTCTCCTTTGATGCCGCCGCGCTGGCTTCCATTCAGAAGCAGGCAGGCAGCAAGGTGACGCTGAAAATTCTTGCAAAAGATCGGCATGATTTAACGCCTGGGCAACTGGAGTCCATCGGCACAGCTCCTGCTTTTGATTTAAGCCTTCAGGGCAATGCCGCCATTACCGATTTCGGCAAAGGCAAAGCCACGGTTTCCCTGCCCTACACCTTAAAGCCGGGGCAGTCGGCTGCGGGCATCACTGTATACTATCTGGACGAGAAAGGGAAAGCCTCGGCCTGCCCGACCCGGTACAGCCAGGTGGAAAAAGCCGCCACTTATACCACAAGCCATTTCTCCCTCTATTTTGTGGGCTTTGACTCCGCTATCCAATGGAAAAATCCCTTTAACGACGTGCGTAAAGGCGACTGGTTCTATGGGGCTGTGGAATTTGCAGAACTGAACGGCCTGATGCAGGGAGACAGCAAAACTGTCTTTTCCCCCAACCAGAAGCTTTCCCGGGCGCAGTTGGCGCAAATCCTCTACAACAAGGAGGGCAGGCCTTGGGTGAGCGGCGGCAGCTCTTTCACTGACGTACCTGCCAAGGAATGGTATGCAAACGCTGTCAACTGGGCGGCCCAGAAGGGCTATGTAATGGGATATGACGGAACCCACTTTGGCCCTAACGATTCTGTTACCAGGGAGCAGCTTGCCACTATTCTCTGGCGGTATGCCGGGGAACCAAAGGCCAAGAAAAGCGCTCTCTCCTCTTTCACTGACGCAGGCAAGGCCAGCGAATATGCCCTGCCTGCCCTGCGCTGGGCTGTGCAGAACGGGATTGTTCGAGGCAAAGGGAACAACCGCCTGGATCCTACTGGAACTGCTACCCGGGCCGAAGTGGCCCAGATGCTTATGAATTTCCTGGCGTAAGGATAAGCCTCTATCTTAGTTCTTTGGGAAAACAGCCTTTCAGAAACTGTCTGCAAGTTTCTTGATGTATAGAGAAGCCCCCCGGTAAAACCGGGGGGCTTCTCTATTGAACGCACTTGAAAATGGAAATTCATCAATTCTCAGGCAAGGCTTGTTATAAATGTATCTTACAAATGGATATGCATGGCACAATATCAAAAAGGGGCTTCCAAGTGCTCCTTGAAAGCCCCTCTCATTACGAGAGATTAACGTATGAGTGAACTGTTAAAACCGAATCCCTGTTTATTGTGTTAGCAATTCGATATAGTCTCTCATGCGATTTCTATCACAACATTCATCACAGCGCTTAATATTTTCCGATTAAGGTTTCCTCTTTTATTTAAGGAAACTTCCTGTGACACATTGTTTAGTCAATCCGCCAACTTTTGAAACTGTACACCGGAAGTGTACCTCTTTCTTTTTCCAGCACATCATTGCCGCTTAATGCCTTCCGTCTATCTTTATGTTTATGTAAATTATCCGCTTAAAGAAGCTTATAACCAGACGTTGTTAAGCAGTCCCGTGCTTTATTGGCCTTTTACATGCTTGAGAATGCTTCAGTGGGTGTACCCCTCTTTCAGTTTTCTCGTTTCTCCCGATTTTTTATTATCTGCGGACTATGAGTCCGCAGACCTGGTGCTGTGATTCAACTGTATCCATCGGACTCACCCGCCTTTCTTTCATGATTTTCGCGCTTCGCATTGTCTCCTCTTCCAGAACTGCTTGCTGTTCAGAAAATCCCTTCGCTGCTCCTTTGCAGTTACTTTTTCTGTTTACTAAAACCTGTCTGCCTTTTTAGCTTTGGTTGCAGCTATTTTTTCTTTGTCAAATCAGGCTTTGCAGTTCTTTTTACTCTCTCCTCACCGTTTTCATGCTTAGCTTTTGCCTTGCCTACTTCCGGTTTGCGAATGCGCCTTTGAGACTTTAGTTTTTCTTATTCCCTTGTCTCTGGCTATAGTATACTACTAAACCAGGAGCTTGTCAATAGGTTTTTTAAACTTTTTTGAAAAAATCTTTGCGTTTTTTACAAGCCTGCGGCATATGATTACTTTGCGGGCATTAAAGGGCAGGGAAACGGGCAGGCTATAGAAGCGGAAAGAGGTGAAAGCCTCGTGAAAAAAACGGATATCCGGTGGTTTTTGCCGATTCGCTCTTGACTTTAGCCCCATTTTTATGTACAATGTGTTTCAGAGAAAGCTCATCATGCTTTCGGAAAGGAGCGCAAACTGCTTATGGATAACGGTTATGAGGCCGACCTGATTACCCTAATCGACGATGAAGGGCAGGAGCATGAATTCGAAATCATCGACGAGCTAGATAACGATGACGGTCACTATATGGCGCTGGTTCCCACCCAGCAGGATCCGGAGGACATCTCCTCTGACGCGGAAACCTACTACATCTTTGAGGTTGTCGAAGAGGACGGCGAGGAACAGCTTCAGGAAGTTGATGATGACGAGCTGCTGGATAAGCTGGCAGACATTTTTGAAACCCGCTTTAATGAAGCCTATTTCGACGAGCCTGAGGACGAATAAAATCTTTTCACGAAATTGAATACTGCGCCTTTGGGCGCGGCAGGCTGGCTTTTGTGTAAAACAGCCTGCCCGATTCGCGGACTGTGCACATATAACCCTACACTCCTCATATTGGGAGCCTTGTCTCCGCTTGCGGATTGCAGACCTCCCGGCGCGGCGTTGACCGTTGCTGGACGAAGGGAGCGAGAACCAAATGGGAGGGCACCCACCTGCTTTTTCTGTAGCAGGTTATTGAGATGCACAATACGGTCGGGCGGGCTGCTTTTTTATTTTGCTGCGTAAGGGGATGTTTATGAATATCAACCGGGAAGAATGCTGCTGTTTCACAGGGCATAGACGTATAGAAAGTGGACATCTCACGCTTCTGCGGCAAAAACTCCAGAGCGAAATCACCTCCCTAGCGGCCAGGAAAGGGGTTAAAGCCTTTATGGCTGGTGGTGCCCTGGGGTTTGACACCATGGCCGCCCAGGCGGTTTTATGGGCCAGAGAGAAACAATTCCCGCACCTCAAACTGATTCTGGCACTGCCCTGTCGTGAACAAAATGCCCGCTGGAGCCAGAAAAACTCTGAGATATACTATAAAATTCTCGAACAGGCCGATCAGGTCATTTATGTTTCCGAACACTATACCCATTCTTGCATGTTTCAACGCAATCGGTATATGGTGGATCACAGCGGGTATTGCATGTGTTACTTACAGCCAGGCAAAGCCAGCGGCGGCACTGCCTATACGGTGAAATACGCCCAGCAGCAAGGCGTGCCTGTAATCAATCTGGCGGACATGCGGGAACAACCAGAGCCATGGGATGAAATAGATCCCTATTATTTTACATTATAATAGGATTAAAACAGAAAGCAGGCGGGTTACCGGAAGGTATCCCGCCTGAAACTGCTTCATGCAGTGAATTTTCTATATTGCAAATAATCAACCATCAATCCAATATGGATCTACCCAATAATTACGTGTTGCATTCCAACGACGATATTGGAATTTACCATTATAAACCCTTGTATAAATTAAGATCTCATCTCTTAAAGGCATAATACCATCCACAGTCTACTGCTCCTCCTTGATTGCATATCCTAATTTTTTAAACACATCAACTGTGTCTTGCATAATTTCATATGTTGAACCATCTGCCTCTACTACTGAAAATGTACCATCTTTATGTTTTAATATATATCCATTAAAAACAGCAGCTACAGAAGTCAAATTATCCGTGTATATATCCTCTCTAGGCGGTTCATAAAACGGCTGAAAAACAAATGAATATGACCACACAATTACTATCGCACAAAGAATATAGAAAAGAATTTGCGCGAAAAGTGTTACAGGCTTTCCAGGATTGCTCAGCATATCGAATCGTTCATAAATTTCCGTTTTCTCTGGCGGCTTCTCGCGCTTCCAAAAAGGCCGCCACAAGTTTTTAAACTTGCCATGAAACAATTTAAGGGAGAAAAAAGAAAGTATGCGGACAATTATCCCTTTGTGCGTATTTTCTTTAGGCTTACTCTCATCTTCATAAACCCGAATAAGCGTCTGCATGTATGCCGTCTTCTTGAATTTTGAAAACACTTGCCTAACCGTGAAATCGCATTTGATTTCTAGTATCTGGCTTAAGTCGTGCTGTAACAAAATTATTAAGGGATTCCACCAGAAAAGGCATTGGAACAGCTTCGCAAGAAACTTTATCCATAAATCATGGTTAAGAAAATGTGCGTATTCATGTACAAGTACGGAAAACAACTCTTCATTTGAGTAATCCTTAGCAGGTAAAAGAATTATTTTCTTAAACAAGCCAATACTCTTCGGGCCATCCAAAGTGGGATAAACCATCAAATGGATTTTCATTTTCCGGCCTGTTTCTTTCTGCACTACTTTTAGAATCTCCTCGCCCAGCAGGTTACGGTTATTCCGAAATCTGCCAAAATGATGCATGTTTCTGCAATAAGAAAACATCCAGTAGACAAGACAGACTCCGCTTACAAAGAACCATATCCATAGAAGAATATCCAGAATGCTAAACTCTCTGCCAGCTATGCTTCCACAGGACTTCGCGAGAAACAAATATATGTCATTATATATCTTTTCCACACGAATGGGTTCAGTAAACGGGAAATCTGCAGGCAACAACATTCTGCAAAGAGACAGTACGTGCAGCACCAGCACTGTAATAACGCCAAAGCCCTTCAAAAAAGCCTTATTATTCCGCAACAAATGGACAGCAACGATAAAAAATGAACTAAAAAGAATCCCCATACATACTGAGAAAAAACTTACTTCTATGTTCATTTCTCTCCGTCAGTCCCTGTTCTAACATTTTCCCGGATCTCCTTTTCCAGGATCTCCTCCAGCCTTTGCTTGACTTTGTCTGGGTTTTCATTCCCGCTTTTCATAACCGCAGCCGCTGCAACCTGGAACAGCGTTTCCGCCTTTGCGCCTCTGTCAAGGGCAAGCTGCATATAGAACTCCTCTTTGGAAATTTTCGGCTTGAACTGCCGGGCATACAGCTTGCTGCGCAACAGGAACCCGCAGCACTCTACAGCGCCCTTCTTTTCCAAAGATTTCAACATGGCACGAAGATATGTCTCATTCCAGGCATGTTCCCCGCCTGTGTTCAGCATTTCTTCCACTAAAAGCGGCTTTCCAGCGTCCCACAGAAAGTTCATCAGCTCATCTTCGCGCTTGGTCAGCACTATCCTTTTGATACATCCACCTCCTTTCAACCTGTTTTAAGCAGAACTTCACAAATACCTGTCCACACCAAATGAAACAGTTGTGCATCTGTCTGTTTGTAGTATACTCCACTTAAAAGCATTTGTCAATATAAAAATTATGATTTTCCTGGCATGTTTTATGCACAGTTGGGTTTGTTTACAGGCGAAATGATAAACCCATTACCAGCAGGCCGTCTTTACAAGGCAGTGAAAACATGATAAAATCCAGATAGACATTATTTTCTGCTGATTTTGGGAGGGAAAGCGCATGAAACTGCATTTTGACGGCATACGGGACAAGGCCCCCTGGGAACAGGCCGGCATTGCCCTGCCCAGGTTTAACCTGGAAAGGGTTCGGGAGAACACCAGGAAAGAGCCTGCCTGGCTGCACTTCGGGGCGGGCAATATTTTCCGGGCTTTTCCCGCCGCAGTGCTGCAGCGGCTGCTGGACGCTGGGCAGTATGACAAAGGCGTGATTGTGGCGGAGGGCTTTGACTATGAAATTATCGACCGGGCTTACCGCCCTTTTGACAATCTGAGCCTGCTGGTGGTGCTGAAGGCGGACGGTTCCATGGAAAAACAGGTGGTGGCTTCCGTTACGGAGAGCCTGAAGGCCTCCCCTCAGTTCCCCCAGGACTGGGAGAGGCTTATAGAAATCTTCCGCGCCCCCTCCCTGCAGATGGTAAGCTTTACCATTACGGAAAAGGGCTATGCCCTCTCCCCTGCCGACCTGCAGCGGGGTCTGGCCCCGGAAGCACTGATGGGAAAGGCCGCTCTGCTTCTTTTAGAGCGCTACCGCGCCGGGGCCTGCCCTATTACCTTGCAAAGCATGGACAACTGCTCCCATAACGGGGACAAGCTGCGGGAGGCCCTGCTGGCCTATGGCAAAGCCTGGGTGCAGGCAGGGCTGGTGCCGGAGGCTTTCCTGTCCTACTTGCAGGATGAAAGCAAGGTTTCCTGCCCCTGGAGCATGATTGATAAAATCACTCCCCGGCCTGACGGGAAAGTGCGTGAAATGCTGGAAGCCCAGGGCTTTGCAGACAGCGGGACAATCCTGACGGAAAAGAACACCTATACCGCCGCTTTTGTCAACGCGGAGGAGACGGAGTATCTGGTGATAGAGGACAGCTTCCTTAACGGCCGCCCACCGCTGGAACTGGGAGGCGTGCTCTTTACAGACAGGGGCACTGTGGATAAGGTGGAAAAAATGAAGGTTTGCACCTGCCTGAACCCTCTGCACACCGCCATGTCCATTTTTGGCTGTATGCTGGGATACGAGCTGATCTCCGCTGAAATGCAGGATGAGGACATCCGGGGCCTTGTTACCAAGCTGGGCTATCAGGAGGCCATGCCTGTGGTGGTGGATCCAGGGGTGCTAAAGCCCGCAGACTTTATAGACGCAGTGCTCACCCGCCGCCTGCCCAACCCCTTCATGCCCGACGCGCCCCAGCGCATTGCTACTGACACCTCCCAGAAGCTTCCTGTCCGCTTTGGGGAAACCATCAAGGCCTATCAGGCCCAAGGGCTTTCCCTGGACAGCCTGCTGCTGATCCCCCTGGTGCTGGCAGGCTATGCCCGGTACATCAAGGGCGTGGACGATACGGGCGCGCCCTTTACCCCCTCCCCGGATCCCCTGCTGGAGGAACTGCAGGCCATTGTTGCCCCGCTGGAAGTGAAAAAGGGACAGCAGGACATGTCCTGCCTGAAAGCGCTGTTCAGCCGGGCGGACGTGTTCGGAGTGGATCTCTACGCTGCGGGGCTGGGAGAGCGGATAGAATCCATGACAGCGGAACTGTACGCAGGCCCGGGCGCTGTGCGGGAGACGCTCCATAAATATGTAACCATGAAATAATCTTAATAGTGATAGTAAAAGGCCCTGCCTGCTGGACGCAGACAGGGCCTTTCACTATTATGCTTATGCACCTCAGTCAACCTTGGGAAGCTTTGCAAGGCTTTCTGCAATTTCCTCATCTGTGGGAATATAGTCGCCCATAACGCCGTCATTAAACTTCTGATAGGCGGTCATATCAAAATACCCAGTGCCTGTCAGGCCAAAGAGAATCGTCTTTTCCTCCCCGGTTTCCCGGCATTTAACAGCCTCGTCTATAGCCGCCCGGATGGCATGGCTGGACTCCGGCGCTGGCAGGGTGCCCTCCACCCTGGCGAACAGCTTGGCGGCCTCAAACACGGCGGTCTGCTCTACAGACACAGCCTCCATCAGGCCGTCATCATAGAGCTGGGACAGCACAGAACTCATGCCATGATACCGCAGGCCCCCGGCGTGGTTGGCGGAAGGAATGAAGCCGGAACCAAGGGTATACATCTTAGAGAGGGGGCACATCATGCCTGTGTCGCAGAAATCATAGGCGTATCTGCCCCGGGTGAGGGAGGGGCAGGAAGCAGGCTCCACCGCGATAAAACGGTAATCGGCCTTGCCCTGGATTTTTTCGCCCATAAAGGGAGAGATAAGCCCGCCCAGGTTGGAGCCGCCTCCGGCGCAGCCGATGATGACATCGGGCTTGATATGGTACTTCTCCAGGGCCGCCTTTGCTTCCAGGCCAATAATGGACTGGTGCAAGAGCACCTGGTTGAGCACAGAGCCCAGCACATAGCGGTAACCCGGCGTGGAGGTCGCCACCTCTACAGCCTCGCTAATGGCGCAGCCCAGGCTGCCGGAAGTGCCGGGATGCTCTTCCAGGATCCGCCGGCCCACTGCCGTTTCTTCCGAAGGGGAAGGGGTTACAGAAGCGCCATAGGTGCGCATAACTTCCCGGCGGAAGGGCTTCTGCTCGTAGGAAACTTTTACCATGTACACCTTGCAGTCCAAATCAAAATAAGAGCAGGCCATGGAAAGGGCTGTGCCCCACTGCCCGGCCCCTGTCTCTGTGGTAACGCCCTTAAGGCCCTGCTTTTTGGCGTAATAGGCCTGGGCAATGGCAGAGTTCAGCTTATGGGAGCCGGAGGTGTTGTTCCCCTCGAATTTATAATAGATTTTGGCAGGGGTATCTAGGGCCTTCTCCAGGAAATAGGCCCTCACCAGTGGGGACGGCCGGTACATCTTGTAAAACTGCCGGATTTCCTCCGGGATTTCAAAGAAGCGGGTGTCTGTGTCCAGCTCCTGGCGCACCAGATCGTCACAGAAAACCGGAGTAAGCTCCTCAAATGTGACGGGCTGCAAGGTACCGGGATTCAGCAGGGGGGCAGGCTTATTCTTCATGTCTGCCCGCAGGTTGTACCAGGCCTTGGGCATCTCGCTTTCGTCTAAAAAGATCTTGTAAGGGATTTTCTGTTCCATTGTCTCTCTTCCTTTCCTGAATTTATCTATATAAAAACCTGCGGGAATTCCGCAAGATTTTGCATAACCGCATAGGAAATCCTGCAAAAGGCAGGGTTTTCCGTAAAACCAAAAAGCGCATTCATCCTAAATCTCTTAGGACAAATGCGCTTGCATCTGCGGTACCACCTAAATTCATCCCTTTGGGGGACGCACCTCTTTCGCGTACTTCCATACGCTATCCTTTATAACGGCAGACTTCCGTCCCCCCTAAGGAAAGAAAACTTTCTTCGGGCAGGCCCTCACAGGTCCATTCCCGCCTGCCTGCGCTGCCCCGCTTCCACCTGCCGGGACTCTCTTGAAACGCATTCTGCTAAACGGTACTACTCCTGCTCATCGGTTTTGCAAGTATTTATTTCTTGTCTTGCAGTATAGCACAAAGCGTCCAGGTTGTCAAGTGTCTGGGCCAAACTTTTTCCAGCTTCTTACAGCCAGACCCCCAGCCCTGTTCCCAGCTTTTTCAGGGGCGGCAGGACAAGCTTTAAGGCCAGGCCCGTTAAAAGCCCGGTAAGGGTTCCAAAGAGAATCAGGCCGGGCACATAGGACAGGACTGCCTGGGAGGTGAGCAGCCATGCTGTTCCCAACTGGGCGGCATTATGGGTAAGCGCCCCTGAAACCCCCACCCCCATCAGGGAGCACCTGGTGCGGCGCAAAAGGAAGCAGGCCGCCAGGGTGCTAAGCAGGCCGCCGGACAGGCTCATGGCCCCGGCGGCAAGCCCCCTGCCCAAAAAGGCAAACCCGCCTTTGAGCACAGCCAGGAACAGGGCGCAGGGCAGGCCCATGCTGCCAGCAGCGTACATGGCGGCAATATTGGACAGCCCCAGCTTTGCGCCCGGAGGCAGCATAGGCAAAGGGGGCAGCAGACTTTCCAGAAAGGAAAGGGACAGGGCCAAGGCCCCCAATATGCCCGTAAAGGCCACCCGGGCAACTTTCTGCTTCGTAAAAACCGCTGCGCCCCCCCTGTCTCGACTGTTTTTCACACCACCGTCTCCTTTAATAGGTTTCCGCGTCTGCCTCTCCCGCTGCCCCTTCCAGCCGGAGCACCAGCCGGGCAGGCAGGCAAAGGGCTGTTTCTCCGGCACGGGAGATAACCCCGGTGCGCACGCAGGTTTGATCAGGGCAGGTGGACGCAAGAAAACACCCGCCCTCCGGCGAAATCCGCAGGGTGGCCCGGTGCCCCCCCTCCCCCTCAAACTCCAGCTCCATAGGGGCTGCAAGGGCAGACAATTCCTGCCGGCAGAGGATTTCTCCGTCCCGTTCTACTATGGCGGCAGCCCCCTGGGGCCGGTTTCCCAGCACCAGGAAAAGGATGCTGGCAAGGAGAAGCAGTCCCAGCAGAAGCAGCCCGTCCCGGGGCGCTATAAGCTTTTTTGTTTCCATAAAAGAACGTCAGGCCTTGTACACGATTTTTCCGTCGATAATGGTGACAAGGGTTTTGCACTGCATGTCCTTTAAGGGATCCCCTTTGTAAATGACCACGTCCGCGTCCTTGCCGGGGGTCAGGCTCCCTACCCGGTGGGCGATACCTGTAATTTCCGCCGGGTTCAGGGTGACAGCCTTCCAGGCTTCCTTTTCCTCCAGCCCGGCTTCCATGGCAAGGCCCGCGCACAGGGGCAGGTATTTCAGGGGGATAACCGGGGCGTCGGTGATGATGGCAACCTTCAATCCCTTCTCCACCAAGGCCCTGGGGGTGTCCCAGCACTTGTTTTTCAGCTCGAACTTGCTCTTGCTGCCAAAAGTTGGCCCCACCAGGCAGGGGCGCTGCTCTGCCGCCAGCTCTTCGGCAATGAGATGGCCCTCGGTGCAGTGATCCAGAGTGATACCCACCCCGAATTCCTTTGCTATGCGCAGGGAGGTGAAGATATCGTCTGCCCGGTGGGCGTGGCTTTTCAGGGGAATCTCCCCCCGCATTACCGGCAGCATGGCATGGAGCTTCATATCAAAGTCCGGCTTCTTGTTTTCTTTGGGATCCTTCTCCCAGGCATCCAAGGCTTCCTTATAGTTCTGCGCCTTTTGCAGGGTTTCCCGCAGCAAGGCGGCAGTGCCCATACGGGTGATGGGGGCTTTTTTGTTGTTTCCGCCATAGCAGCGCTTGGGGTTTTCCCCAAAGGCTATTTTCATGGCTACAGGGTTCTTCACCACCATGTCGTCCACCCGCCTGCCGCAAAGCTTCACAGCCAGGAAAGTGCCCCCCACCACGTTAGCGCTGCCGGGGCCGGTGACGGCGGTGGTCACCCCGTGGCTGTAGGCATCGAAAAGAGCCTCGTCCATGGGATTCAGGCCGTCGATACCCCGCATGTGGGGGGTGACCGGGTCGGTGCTTTCGTTGTAGTCCGCCCCTTCAAAGCCGATGGCTTCTTCGTCCAAGCCGATGTGGCAGTGGCCCTCCACAAAGCCCGGGGCCACTAGGCACCCGGAAGCGTCAAGGATTTCCGCGCCGGCAGGTGCTTCCACTGTCTTGCCCACTGCCAGGATTTTGCCGTTGTCAATTAAAACCTGTCCGCCGGGGATGTCTTCCCCATCAATGGGCCTGATAAGCCCGTTCTTAATTAAAAGCATGGTAAAACCTCCACAAAAGAAAATAGTTAAGGCGATACCGCATCATGCTAAGCAGTATAAGGCGCCAGCGGCGCTGCCCTAAGACTTTTCTTAATAATACCAATTTCCCCGGCCCATTGCAAGAGGGTTTTTGTGAAATCTTGCCATAGGGCAATGGTTGTGGTATAATTGTCCTAAATCATTTAGGATGGGCGGGGTATACGCCCGGGAAAGGACGGGAGGCAAATGGACAGTTCCCTGTTTCAAAACGCGCAGCAGATTATCCAAGGAAGCCTGCGGGCAGTGCTGCCGGACGAGGCTGTAAGGCGGGCTTTGGGGGATTTCAGGCCCAGGGGTGGCAAAACCCTGCTGGTGGCCGCAGGCAAGGCGGCCTGGCAGATGGCCAAAGCCGCTGCGGACGCTTTGGGCCGGGTGGACGGCGGCGTGGTGGTCACAAAATACGGGCACGTGCTGGGAGATATTCCTGGGGTGGAATGCCTGGAAGGCGGGCACCCGGTGCCGGATGAAAACAGCTTTGCCGCCACACGGCGGGCGCTGGAGCTGACAGCCGGGCTTTCAGAGCAGGATACGGTGCTGTTCCTGCTTTCCGGCGGGGGCAGCGCCCTGTTTGAAAAGCCCCTCATCCCCGGCGGGGAGCTGCAGGATATCACAAACCAGCTTCTGGCAAGCGGCGCGGGCATTGTGGAGATGAACACCCTGCGCAAGCGGCTGTCCGGGGTAAAGGGCGGGCGGTTTGCCCTGCACTGCGCCCCGGCCCGGGTGTTCAGCATTGTGCTCAGCGACATTATCGGGGATCCCCTGGACATGATTGCCAGCGGCCCTGCCTACCCGGATTCCAGCACCCGGGAGGAGGCTTTGGAGATTGTAAAAAGGTATGGCCTGCGCCTTTCTCCCAAGGCTTTGGCCCTGTTGGAGGAGGAAACCCCCAAGTTCCTGGAAAATGTGGAAACCCGGATTACCGGCAGCGTGCGGGAGCTGTGCGCCCATGCCGCGGCGGAATGCGAAAAGCTGGGGTATGCCCCGGTTATCCTCACAGACCGGCTGTGCTGCGAGGCCCGGGAGGCAGGCAGTTTCCTGGGCAGCATTTTGAAAACCCATGCCGGGCAGGGCAGGCCAACGGCCTTTATCGCCGGAGGCGAAACAGTGGTGCATCTCACCGGAAAGGGCCTGGGAGGGCGCAACCAGGAGCTGGCCCTGGCGGCGGCTCCCCTTATCGCGGGACTGCCTCACGCGGCGGTGTTCTCCCTAGGCAGCGACGGCACCGACGGGCCTACAGACGCTGCCGGAGGCTATGCAGACGGCGGCACTGCGGCGGCACTGGAAAAAGCCGGAGTGGATATCCCCTCTGTGCTGCGGGACAACGATGCCTATCACGCCCTGCAAAAATGCGGGGGCCTGCTGATGACCGGGCCTACCGGCACCAATGTCAACGATGTGGCAGTGGGGCTGGTGCAATAAATCAGGCCCCGGGGCATATCCCTGCCCCAAAGCCTTATTACATAAAGAGACTGCCCCTTTTTACACCGGGGCGGAAGAAAGGATGAAGATTTTTGAAAAAGAGAGTTTGTTCCTTCCTGCTGGCCTGTATCCTTATGGCCAGCGCCCTGCCCGTCGCTACGGCTTCCGCTGCGGGCCGCGTGTTCCATGATATTCCCAAGAAAGAGTGGTATGCCGGCTATGTGTATGCCATGGCAGACAAGGGCATTATCAAAGGCACCAGCGACACCACCTTTGCGCCTAATATTTCTGTAAGCCGGGCGGAGTTTGTCAAAATGCTGGCAGCCTCCCTTGTGCCCCAAAGCGAAATTGACCAGTATAAGGGCATGAACCTGTTTACCGACGTGCCTTCCAGCCAGTGGTATGACCCTTATGTAAACTGGGCCGCCCAGCATGGCATTGCCAACGGCAGCGACGGGAGGTTTGACCCCAACGGGCCTGTAACCCGCCAGGAAGCCGCCGCTTTTATGGTGCGGGCTGCCAAGGCCTATCCTGACAAGATAGATTTGACCGAGAAAAAACCCCTTATAACTTTTAAGGATCAGGATAAAATCGCCAGTTGGGCCAGAGAGGACGTAGCCGCCTGCCAGAAGGCCGGTATTATAAACGGCAATACGGACGGCACCTTCGCCCCCGGCAGCAAGGCGTCCCGGCACCAGGCCGCCGCCATGCTGTGCCGCCTGGCAGATATTGCTCCCTTTGAGGGCGATCAGATTCCCGAGCCTCCCGAGCCTCCCAAGCCTCCGGAGCCGGTGTTTAAGGCCCCCGTCACCTTCAGGAAAACGGTGGCAGGCGTGTCTGTGCGGGGCGTGGAGCTTGACCCCTCTAAGGGATATGCCGCCAAGGCTGTGCTGGCGGGGAACCAGTTCTATAAAAATGACACTGCTTCCAATATCATCAAGAACAACAACGGCTATGTAGCTGTAAACGGCGCCGACTTCAATTCCGGAAGTGACCTCAGTACCTCCAGCGGCATTGTCAGCGGCGGCAAGGTAGTGCGGGTGTACAATAATCCAGTGGATCCCAAGCCCGCCTTTGTGGTGGACAAAAACGGCAAGGCATCCATCCAGTTTATGACGATCAACCAGACTGTCACCCTGGAAAAAAACGGAAAAAAATACGCTTCCTTTGATAGGGTGAGCACGAACCGGCCTGTGCGTGCCCCGGACGCCACCCGAATGATCTATACCCGGGCCTTTGGCAAAAGCGTCCTGGACGGCAAGATTTTCCGCGGCCTGGCTGTAGACGGGAACGGAAAGGTTACCAATGTTTACAGCAACGCCAGCAATGTGCCCATCCCCAGCAGCGGCTTCCTGCTGATAGAGAGGGCCGAACGCCAGGTGGAGGAAAAGCTTTTCACCGATGCCAAGCCCGGCGACACCCTGCGGGTGGATGTGGCCTATGAAGGCTCTGCCGTCCAGGACATCCAGACCTCCCTCAGCGCCGGGCCTACGGTTGTGAAAAACGGCAAGGCATACGGCAACGCCACCACCTACAAAAACGAAGGCTTTTTGGACACCAGCTTCACAGGCGGCTCCCGGGCCCGGATGGCTCTTGGCGTAAAAACCGACGGCACTGTGGTGATTGTCAGCTGCACCTGCACCCTGGGCGCCCTTTCCAAGGTGATGGCAGCCCTTGGCTGCGAGACTGCCATGAACCTGGACGGCGGCGGTTCCTCCACCCTGTATGTAAACGGATCCTGGCTTGCAAGCCCGGGCCGCAAGCTTACCAATATGATTGTTTTCAGCAAGAAATAACAGGCTTTAGGCGCTTATTAAAAAAGGAACAGCGGCGTGCTGCTTTACAGCACGCCGCTGTTCCTTTCCGTTTTACAGACTTTCTAAGGCGCTGGGCAGGCCTTTACAGATCTTCTACAAAATAGGCGTTTGTCCCTGCATACAGGCCTTTTCCGTCACGCACCTCTATACGCAGCCAGCCTTCCTTGCCTGTGAGGGGGAACTCCGCGTCTGTAATGGTTTCACCCCGGGGGGCTAACTGCTTGTAGCAGTCCCGGCCCTTCTGGATGGCGAATATTTTTTCTACAGGGGAGGTTTTCACCCGCAGCACGCCGTCCTGAATGGAAACCCCTTTCAGCTCTGGCCCCATAGACCAGTAGAACCGTCCTGCCCGCAGCGCCCGGATTACGCTTTTATAGGTAAGCTTTTCAGCGGCTATCATCACAAAGCCCCCAAAGGAATCGTTAAGCGGATTTGTAAAGGGCACGCGGTCATGATTATCGTCTGTAGCCAGGGCAAAAAGCTTCTGCCCGGAGCGGAGCATCTCGTCATAAGACTGGGGATGGAATCCGTACAGCCCGTCATGCTCGCAGCCGTAATTATAAATCTCCATGGCAAATAGGCCCCGGAGATCCTTATAGTCCTCGTAGGTTTGCAGCGACCAGTAAGGATGGTTATAGCAGACTAAAAACCCCAGCTCGTTCATGGCGGCGACGTACTCATTCAGGGAAGCCATATCCCCATACCGCCGGGGCGGGCGCAGGCTTTGGGCCTTTATCTCCTGCTTTTCCGTGGGATCTGTGTCGAACAGGTTCAAGTGATAGGTTTTCAAATCCGGCCAGCAGCCAGGGCCGGTTTCAAAGCCGCACATCTCTGTCTCATAAGCTGCCAGAGCCAGAAAGTTTTCATCGTCCAGCTCCTTGTGCCAGCGATACTGCTCGTGGTCTGTGAAGGCCACAATGGAATACCCCTGGCCCTTATAGGCCGCCTTAATCTCCTCAGGCGTCAGTTCTCCATCGGAAATAGTGGTGTGGCAATGGAGGTTCGCTTTGTAAAAACCCTCCTCCGGCAGCAGGACTCTGTCTTCCAGCTTCATAGCGTCTCCCTCTTTTCTTTCGTATTATTGTAGTCCCTCTCTCCCCCGGCCCAGGCACGCCGCAGACTTTTTCCGCTTTTCAGAACCGCCGGACCATGGTCTTTTCAGCCTTATTCTACCATGTTTTAGGAGGGCTGTCTACAGGCAATACCGCACAATTCATGGCTGTCGCTTTAAGCGGCATCGCCTGTAGGAGAAAAAGAATCTGTATTATAAAAAAGCCCTTGCTGCAGCGCCCGTTTAAGGGCTGCCGCAGCAAGGGCCTTCTGTACAGAAATGCACAGGTTAGATTTCTGGAAGCCGCCAGCTTCCTATAAATACATATTGCAGTTTACCCTCTATACAAACACTGATGAAGCCTGGCTGACTCAGACAGCGAAGAAACCAGTGCAGCAGCCAGAGGCCCTTTTCCCGCAGTATCCACACTAGGGTTCGGCGCATCCTTCCAGTCCGGCAGTTCCAATTCCAGCTCTGGCTCATACCAGCCGGGGAACAGATCGCTGAACCTGGGAGAAATCTCAAAGGTGCGGTCATCCGGATTTTCCGCGCTTCCATAGCCAAGCTCTCCTGCAACGTAGTCGGCAGACCAGGAAAACCGGTAGATAATTTCCCGGCGGGCAGAAAGGATATAGTCGTGCAGCTCAGCCGGCGTATTATCTAAATCCATATAGGCCAGTTTAACCGCTCTCTCGTCTACATCCTGAGATACAATTTCATATACCTCCTGGGCAGTTCTGGCGCCAGATATAACCTCTGTCCAGCCCGCCTTTTCATACTCTTCCCGCATAATCTGGTCAATGGCGCGGCCGATTTCCTGACACTGTGCCCCTCTGAGTTTCACCGCGCCAGCCCGCTCTTTAGAAACACCTGCCTCCTCTGCCAGATAGGCACGGACGCGTTGAGAAGTGGCTTGATAAATCTTATCGCTTTCCGCCTCATATGCCTGCTCTTTCTGCGTATCAGCAGCATAGGCTGTTGCTGCAAAAACAACGGCGAATACACTTACCAGCAAGGCCATACATACTTTTTTCACAGATAAATCCTCCTTCCATATCATCCCGTCTCCATCATACATTTTGTACAGTGGGGTTAAACGATTCCATAAAGAAAAAATGGCGGCTTCCGGCACCTTTAACAGGCGTCGTTTGATTCGGTTTAAGGAATTATTGTATAAATAATTGCCCACTATGTTGTAAATTTAGTGTATCATGGTTCTCATATGCCTGTCAAGAAGTATGGAGAAATATGCGCAAAAATTATGTCTACCTGTCTCAAGCTGCAGAGGCGCAAAAAAGCCTCCGGTTCGTCACAACCCGGAGGCTTTTGGAGCAGCAAAAGATTTTATTCAAACTGTACGGCAACGCCCTTTGCGTCAGACTCCAGCGCCGCTTCCATCAGGCGCAGAATGCGGAGGGCTTCCTCGTTTTTCACAATCTGCTCGGCCTTGCCCTGCACCACGTCGCACACATTGGAATAAAGCTGGTTGCGATCATAGGTGATGTCTGGCAAGGGCAGATCGTCCATGGTGTCCTCGTTCCGGGGAGCCATGGTTTTGGAAAGGCCCTCGCCCATGAGGATAGGCGTGGCATCCTTGTCCTCCCAGCTCCGCAGGATAACCATGTGGCCCGGATCCCGGAAATCCTTGATTTCCGCTGTTCCCTTGGTGCCGCAGAGATACCAGTGAGGCAGGGTGATGAAGTTGCAGGTACCCACTTCCACAGTGGCAGTCAAGCCGCTTTCAAAGGTCATCTGCATGATGAAGCCATCGTCTACCTCGTCATTGGTGACGTGGGTCATTTTGGCGTATACAGTCTTGATTTTCTCCGGGATCATCATCACTAGGCGATCCAGCAGGTGTACGCCCCAGTCAAACATCATGCCGCCGCCCTGGGCCTTCACGCCCCGCCAGTCGCCGGGAATGCCCCGGGAGCCATGGTAACGGCTTTCGATGTGGAAAATATCCCCCAAGGCCTTTTCCTCATAAAGCTTTTTCATAATCAGGTAGTCCTTGTCCCAGCGGCGGTTCTGCCGGGGATAAAACACCTTGCCAGTCTCCTTGGCAACCTCCAGCACATCCTCCAGATCCTTGCTGTTCATCATAACGGGCTTTTCACACAGCACGTTTTTGCCTGCCTGCATAGCCCGGATGGACAGATCCTTGTGGCTGTCATTCGGTGTGGCTACCAGCACCACGTCCACCTGGGGATCCTCCAAAATCTGCTCGAAGCTGTCATACGTATGGAAGCCCTGGTTTCTGGCCCACTCCTGGCGCTCTTCCTTTACGTCATAGGTGCCTGCCAGCACCATTTTGGTTTTCAGATCTGTATCGCCAGGGGCCAGTTCCCGGCCTTTAGAGCCGTCTGTCATCCAAAGGGCCTGCCCGCTGCCAGTGGAAATGGCCACAGCATGGCCGCCGCCCATACCGCCGCAGCCCACAACAGCTACAGCAACCTTCCCGTCTATCATATGAAAAACCTCCCTTTAATTTATGTATACTGCCCAACATCCGGGCACCGCACATGGCATCTGGATGCTTGTTCTCATTTTACATGGTTTTCCGCTTTTTGGCAAGAGATTTTTTGTTGTTTTTATTTATATCAAGTGGCATCTCCAAAACAAGCGCTGCAGCTTCAAAAAGTGCCGCGTCTCTTTCCCTGAAAAAGCTTAATAACGGGAAAGCCGGCCCTGAACATCCCGCCAAAAGATTCTTGTTGAAAAAGCGGGAACTTTGGTGTATACTATATGTTGTATAAGTACAGGCAAATTGTGCAAATGGAATGGGCCGCCCCGAACCGGAGAAAAATTGTCCATGCATTTTCCAGCCTGCGGGGCAGGGAAATACATAATAAAGCTTTCCAGCGGGGCGCCCCCGAATGAAGAGTAAGGATGAGAATGAAGTATGATAGGAACCGATATCGCCATCGATCTGGGCACCTCTAATTTCAAGGTTTACTTAGACGGCAAGGGCATTGTGCTCAGCGAGCCTTCCATTATTGCCGTGGATACCCTCACCGATGAAGTCATTGCCATCGGCACAGAGGCATATAAAATGCTGGGCCGCACCTCAGACCGCATTGTTGTCTCCCGTCCCCTGTGCAACGGCGTTATTTCCGATTTCTCCCTGGCAGAGCACCTGATCACCTATTATTTAAAGCGCCTGGGCAGCAGCCGGGTCTTTATGCCCCGGGTGGTAGTCAGCGTCCCCTGCGGGGTAACCGAGGTGGAAAAGCGGGCGGTGGTAGACGCCATTGGCGCGGCCGGCGTGCGCAAGGTGTGCCTGATCGAAGAGCCTGTGGCGGCGGCTATCGGGGCGGGGGTGGACATTGCCGCCCCCCATGGTACCATGATCGTGGACATCGGGGAAGGCACCACAGACATGGCGGTTATCTCCTTAAACGGCATCGCCATTGCAAACTCCACCCACATTGCCGGAGACGATTTCAACGACGCCATTGTGAAATATGTCCGCCGGAAGTTCAATCTGGTAATCGGGGATCGCATGGCAGAGGGGGCCAAACGGGCTATTGGCTGCGCCTATCCCCGGAAAAGGCTGGAAACCTTTGTGCTCAAAGGCCGCAATGCCATGAACGGCTTGCCGGAAACCACCATTATGAACTCGGACGAGATGATTGAAGCCCTTATAGAGCCTGCCATTTCCATTGTCCGCACAGTGCAGGCTACCTTGGAGGAAACGCCGCCAGAGCTGCTGGCAGATATCTTTACAGACGGCATCTATCTTACAGGAGGTTCCGCTAACCTCTACGGCCTTTCCACCCTGCTTTCCAAAAAGACGAAAATCCCGGTGGTCACCTTTGACAACCCGGAAAACTGCGTGGTGCTGGGGGCAGGGCGGGCCATCAAATACATTGACAAGATGGACGGGCGCAGCCACGGCAAGATGAACCCCCTGGTGTCCTACGGGTAAGGGGCTGGGCGCGGGTTCAAACGCCGACATGTACCTGCAAAAATTTTGCCCGCAAAAAAAATCGGCCCCCTGGTCTCCAAAGCTGCCGGCGCTGAGGAGCCAGAGGGCGAGCAGCCGGAGCCTGCAAAGGGGCGGATTCCTCGAAAGCCCCCAGAGGCTCCGGTCCTTTTGGACGACCCGCTTCTTTGCCGGCACGCAAACGCTGCCGGCTGCTTGGTCATATTGTGGCCCAGGCGGGGAGAAATTATGCAGGAAGAAAAAATTTCTAAAAAAGCGCCCCTTTCCCTTGCAAATCAGGCCGGGCTGTGGTATGATATCTTATGCTATTTTGCGACAGAGTTTTGGCTTCCGGGAAAAACCACCCACATCTTGTGGGCCGGGGCTGCAAAAAATACCTTTATAGGGGGAGAACCAAATGAGCGTTGTGGAAATTATTTTCGGTATTGTGCTGCTGCTCTTTTCCATTGCCATTATCCTGGTGGTTTTGCTGCAGGAGGGCAACCAGAAAAATGTGGGCGTGGTTACAGGCGCTGCCGACACCTTTTTAGCCAAGCACAAGGCACGGAGCGTAGACGCTTTCCTGGCGCGGTGGACGAAGTTCATCGCTGTGGGCTTCTTTGCCTTTGTGATTATTGTCAATGCGGTGATGTATTTCACCAAGTAACAGCCTGGATGCGTACAGGCCCGGCAGTTTGAAGATTTTGGTGCCCCGCGGCCCTGCGGGGCGCTTTTTCTGTGTGAGGGGGGAGCAGGTTGATCCGGTTTGTGGAAAAAGAGGAGGACAAGCGCAGGCTTTCCCGGCTGTGCGAAGAGACAGCCTTCGGCTGTAAAATGGCGGCGCTTATCCGGTCTTATGGCTTTGACAAAGGCTTTGCCTGCTTTTGGCTGGAGGAGAAAAACGGCTGTGCCTACTGCCTGGTGGACGGCCTTCTGATTGTCTGCGGGGAAATTGGAGACAAGACAGAGGCAAGGGAGTTTTTACAGGCAATCGGCTCGGAGGCTGTTATCGCGCCGGAAGCCGCTGCCAAGGCCCTGGGGCTTTCCCACGCTTTGCAGGGGGAGGTGCTGAAAAAGGTGCTGCCTTCCGGCAGCGAACCAGCGCTTCCCTTAGGGGAAGCACCTATCCGGGACATATACGGCCTTCTGGAAGCCTGCGGCATGGCCGGGGACTTTGAGCCGTTTTATCTGGATCTATCCCTGAAGCTGCGCCGGGGTACGGCCCTGGCACTGACAGAGTACCAGGACAGGGCCTTGGCAGGCTGCGCGGTAGTGTCCGCCATCAGCCGCAGGGGCGCGGTGCTTTCGGCTTTGGCAGTGGAAGAAAGCCTGCGGGGCCAGGGTATTGGCAGCAGGCTTCTGGAAAAAGCAGAGGCCTGCCTGCCGGGAAAAACCTTGTACATATTCCGGGAACAGGACAAAAACGGGCCTTTTTACCGGAAGCACCAGTATGTCCATGAGGACAACTGGATATATACGGCTTGGAAGGAGGACAGGCATGTTTCCATATTTTAACATAGATGAAAGGCTGCTGGCGCTGTCGGATAAGGCGGAGGCCCTGTGCTGCCCCGCCTTTGGGAAGATTGAAGAAAACCAGCGGTATAACCAGCAGAAAATGCTGGCGGCCTTCAACCGGGCCAGGGTCAGCGAGCGGCACCTGTTCGGCAGCACAGGCTATGGCTATGACGACGCGGGCCGGGACGTGCTGGACCAGGTGTATGCTTATGCCCTGGGGGCGGAGGACGCCTTGGTGCGGTGGAACTTCGTCAGCGGCACCCATACCCTGACTGTGGCCCTTTTTGGGCTTTTGCGGCCCGGGGACAAGATGCTGTGC
Source organism: Neglectibacter sp. X4 (assembly GCF_009917365.1). Taxonomy (NCBI): domain Bacteria; kingdom Bacillati; phylum Bacillota; class Clostridia; order Eubacteriales; family Oscillospiraceae; genus Neglectibacter; species Neglectibacter sp. X4. The sequence continues at coordinate 44,892 of NZ_QWLE01000017.1, forward strand.
GTGACGGGCACCCCTTATGACACCATCCAGGGGGTTATCGGCCTGCCCGGCAGGGAAAAACCTGGCTGCATGACGGAATATGGCATTGGCTATGAGCAGTTGGATCTGCTGCCAGACGGCAGGCCGGACTATGCCGCCATGGAGGAACAGATTTCCCCGGCGTACAGGATGGTGTACATCCAGCGCTCCCGGGGATACAGCCTGCGGCCCTCCCTCTCTGTTGCGGAAATTGGGCGCATAGCGGAGATTGCCAAGCGGAAGGCTCCCGACTGCATTGTGATGGTAGACAACTGCTACGGCGAATTTGTGGAAAAGGCAGAGCCGGTGTCTGTGGGCGCAGATATTATGGCAGGCTCCCTGATTAAAAATCCCGGCGGCGGCATGGCCCCTACAGGGGGATATATCGCAGGCCGGCATGACCTGATAGAGCTGTGCGCTTACCGCCTGACCACACCGGGCACAGGCCGGGAAATCGGCTGCACCCTGGGCCACAGCCGGGAGCTTTTCATGGGCGCTTTCCATGCCCCCCATGTGACGGGGGAAGCCCTGAAAACGGCTGCTTTTGCCTCAGCCCTGTTTTCCCTTTTGGGCTTTGGCGTTACCCCTGCGCCAGAGGAAAAGCGGGCGGACATTATCCAGGTGGTGCGGCTGGAAACCCCGGAAAACCTTATCGCTTTCTGCCAGGGCGTGCAGAAGGGCGCGCCTGTAGATTCCTTTGTGGTGCCGGAGCCCAGCGACATGCCTGGGTATGACAGCCAGGTGATTATGGCGGCAGGGGCCTTCACCCTTGGATCCTCCATCGAACTTTCCGCCGACGCGCCCCTGCGGGAGCCTTACGCCGCCTGGATGCAGGGGGGGCTGAACTATCACAGCGGGCAGTTGGGAATGCTGCTAGCGGCCCAGGAGATGCTGGAGGCCGGGCTGGTGCGGCTGTAATGCTTGGAAAACACGCGGGGATGGCCGGGATTTCCGGCTGCCCCGCCTTTTCTTTTCATGGGCTTTTGGAAGGGGCAAAGAAATGGCGGTGGAAGCCTTGTAATCGGCCTGTTACTTGATTTTCCCCGGGGAAAATGATAGAATAGGGACAGATTCTCTATATAAAGCAAAAAACGATGCTGAACACAAAAAGCTGTTCTTTTATGGCTTGTTGTGCGAATTCTGTGCCGCATGGCGGATGGGGTGGGGTTTGTTGAATATCAGAAAATGGGAGGTTGCGCCCCTCAATAAAGAGCGGGCGGCAAAGCTTTCGGAGGAATATGACCTGCCCTCTTCCCTGGGCATCCTGCTGGACATCCGGGGGTTCCACACCCGGGAAGCCATCGAAGGGCTTTTCCAGGGGGAGGCGCTTGCGGATCCTTACCAGATGCGGGACATGGATAAGGCTGTGGCCCGTATCCGGCGGGCTGTGGAGGACTTTGAAAAAATCGCGGTGTACGGAGACTATGACGCCGACGGCGTAACCGCCACTGCCATGCTCTTTTCCTATCTGCAGGCCATGGGGGCCGATGTGCTCTACTATATCCCCCAGCGGGAGGGAGAGGGCTATGGTATGAACCGGGGGGCTGTGGAGGCCCTGCACCAGCAGGGGGTGAACCTGATTGTCACAGTGGATAACGGCATCTCCTCCATAGAAGAGGTGGCCCTTGCAGGGGAACTGGGCATGGACGTGGTGGTGACTGACCACCACAGGCCCCACCAGCGCCTGCCCCAGGCCGCTGCCGTAGTGGACGCTCACCGGGCTGACGATGAAAGCCCTTTCCAGGAGCTTTCCGGGGCTGGGGTGGTATTAAAGCTCCTGATTGCCCTGGAGGACGGGGATGCGGGGCAGGTGGTCAGCGAATATGGCGATTTGGCGGCTTTGGGAACCATTGGCGATGTGGTGCCTGTGCTGGGGGAAAACAGGGCCATTGTGCAGGCTGGCCTGAGGCTGCTGGAAAAAGGGGGCCGGCTGGGGCTGGATGCCCTTCTGGCCCAATGCGGGAAACAAACCGGGCTTACAGCCACCTCCCTGGCCTTTTCCGTTATCCCCTGTATCAATGCCACCGGACGCATGGGCGCGCCGGAACGGGCAGTGCGGCTGCTCACCTGTGAGGAGGAGGACACTGCCCAGAGCATGGCGGCGGAGATTGCGGAGGACAACCAGCGCAGGCGGCAGATTGAGCGGGCAATCAGCGGGGAAGTGATGGCGGCAGTGGAGGCTGATCCCCGGCTGCGGTATGCCAGGGTGATTGTGGTAAGCGGCAAGGGCTGGCACCACGGGGTGGTGGGCATTGTGGCGGCCCGGGTGACAGAACGCTATGGCAAGCCATGCTTTGTCATTTCAGTGGACAGCGGGGAAGCCCGGGGCAGCGGGCGCAGCGTGGAGGGCTTTTCCCTCTTTGAGGCTGTCTCTCACTGCGCGGAGCTGCTCACCCGCTTTGGCGGGCACCCCATGGCGGCGGGGGCCAGCATGGCGCCGGAAAATGTGGACGCTTTCCGGGAGAAAATAAACGAATACGCAAAAGAAGCCTGTCCCTTTATGCCCGCCCAAACCCTGCGGTTGGACTGCAAGCTGCGGCCCGGCATCCTTTCCCCTGCCCTCCCCCGCTCCCTTGCCCCTCTGGAGCCTTTTGGCAGCGGCAACCCTCAGCCTCTTTTCGGCCTGTACGGGATGGAACTGCGGGAAGTTCTGCCAGTGGGCGGAGGAGAGCACCTGCGGCTGCTCTTTTCGCGGGAGGGGATGACTGTGCGGTGCATGCGCTTCCGGGTAAAGCCGGAAGAGTTTCCCTATGCCCCGGGAGACTTGCTGGATTTGGCTGTAGCTTTGGAAGCCCGGGAATACCGGGGAGAGGAACAGTTGAGCATTGTGATAAAAGACATGAAGCCTGCGGGGCTGGAAACAGCGGACTGTATAAAAAGCCTGCGGCTGTATGAAAGGCTGCGCTGCGGGGAGCCTTTATTACAGGAGGAGAAAGCAAGCCTTGCCCCGGACAGGAAAAAGCTTGCGGCGCTGTACAGGCATTTAGGAGGGAGAAAAGGCCGCCCCGCAGGCCCTCTTGCCCTGTTGCGGGCCTTGGGAGAGCCGGAAAGCGGCCTGGGAAAGCTTTTGGTGTCTCTAGACATGCTGGAGGAGCGGGGGCTTATCATCCGGCAGAAAAAGGGGGAGGCCCTGCATATAGCCCTGGCGCCTGCAAAGGAAAAGGTGGATATCTTCGCCTCTCCCCTGTACCAAAGGCTGGCAGGCCCGGAACTGTAAATAAAGAGGAGGGATGAAAAATGGCGGACATTATCCAGATAAGTTCTTATGAAGAGCTGCAAAAAATCATAGGGGAAAGCGGCAAGGACTATGACAGGGAGCGCATTGGGGAGGCCTACTGGCTGGCGGAGGAAAAACACCGGGATCAGCGGCGCAGCTCCGGAGAGCCGTATATCATCCACCCCCTGTCTGTGGCAGCCATTCTGGTGGAGCTGGGCATGGACTCCCAGTCTGTGATGGCGGGGCTTCTCCACGACGTGGTAGAGGATACCGACTGCACCATTGAGGACATCACCGCCCAGTTTGGACATGAGGTGGCCCTGCTTATTGACGGCGTGACAAAGCTTGACAAAATCCCCTATTCTTCCCGGGAGGAGCAGCAGGCGGAAAACCTTAGAAAAATGCTGATGGCCATGGCAGAGGACATCCGGGTGATTATCATCAAATTTGCCGACAGGATGCACAACCTTTCCACCCTGGAATACGTTTCCCCCCAGAAGCAGCGGGACAAAGCCCGGGAGTGCCTGGAGGTTTATGCCCCTATTGCCCACCGCTTAGGTATGCGCACCGTAAAGGAATGCATGGAGGACATCTCCTTAAAATATCTGGATCCTTCCGCATACCACGAGGTGCTGGAAAACCTTTCTTCCCGCAGCAAAAGCCGGGACGAATTCATTGCTTCCATGAAAAAGCAGATAAAGGAACGCATCGGGCAGGCAGTGCCCAATGTGTATATTGAAGGCCGGGTCAAGAGCATTTACAGCATTTACCGCAAGATGTTCATCCAGGGGAAAATCTTTGAGGAGATTTACGACGTTTTTGCCTTGCGGGTGATTGTGGACACCATTGAGGATTGCTACAACGTGCTGGGCATTGTCCACGACACCTTCCAGCCCCTGCCCAACCGTTTCAAGGACTATATCTCGCTGCCAAAGCCAAACATGTACCAGTCTTTACACACCACTGTGATAAACAAGGCTGGCGTGCCCTTTGAAGTGCAGATCCGCACCTGGGAGATGCACTATACGGCGGAATACGGCATCGCGGCCCACTGGAAGTATAAGCTGGGCATGTCTGCCAAGGCTTCCGACAACCGCTCTATGGACGACAGGCTCTCCTGGATACGCCAGATGCTGGAAAACCAGGCGGAAAGCGAGGATATCACCGACCTGGTACACTCCATCAAAAGCGATCTTGTGCCGGAAGAGGTGTTCGTGTTCACCCCCAAGGGGGATGTACGCAACCTGCCTATGGGTTCGACGGTTATTGACTTTGCCTATGCCATCCACAGCGCTGTGGGCAACCGGATGATTGGGGCCAAGGTGGATAAGCGCATTGTGCCTTTGGATTACAAGGTGAAAACCGGGGAGATTATTGAAATCCTTACCACCAAGGAGGTGGGCAAGGGCCCAAACCGGGACTGGCTCACCCTGGTGCGCACCAGCGAGGCCAGGAACAAGATAAGGGCCTGGTTTAAAAAGGAGAAGCGGGAAGAGAACATTATAGAGGGCAAGGCCGAGCTGGAACGGGAGTTCCGGCGCAGCGGCATGGCTTTCAGTCCGGAGCTGATGGCCTACATGGTGGAAAGCGTGGGCAAGCGCCACAACTGCTCTAATGAAGAGGATTTTTACGCTGCCATCGGCTATGGCGGCATACAGCTTTGGAAGGTGCTGCCCCGTATTAAAGAGGAATACCAGCGCCTGCACAAGGCCTCTGCCCCGGAGGATCCGTCCCATCTCCCCCCTCCTGCGGTTCCCCGCAAACAGAAGGTGGCAAACGGCGTACTGGTGGAGGGGATGGACAACTGCCTTGTAAAGCTTTCCCGGTGCTGCAACCCCCTGCCTGGAGACGACATTGTGGGCTTTATCACCCGGGGCTTTGGCGTGTCCATCCACAAGCGGGGCTGCTCCAACGTCCCCCAGGATTTGACCCAATGCCCCGAGCCGGAACGATGGGTGAACGCCTATTGGGAGGGGGATGTGAAAGACGATTTCAAATCTACCCTGCACATTGTGGCGGAAGACCGGGCAGGCCTTTTGGCTGACGTGACCATGCAGCTTTCCAATATGAAAATTTTTATCCACTCGTTAAATTCCCGCCAGGAAAAGGGCGGCATCAACGCGGTAATTTCCGCCACCATTTCTATTAACGGCCTGCCCCAGCTTCAGAACATTATCGACCGCCTGTCAAAAATCAAGGGTGTGCTGTCCATTGACCGCACTTAAGGGACTTTTTGAAAAGAAGTCCAAAACATTGCTTTCGACAAGTTTCCTAAGAACCCTCAAAAACCAAGAATCCCCGTGGAGAGGACAACTAACCGCCTGAGTGTGAACACAAAGTTACTGTGAAAAATATGCAGAAAGGAACGATACCGGGCACAAAAGGCTGTATTATCATGGCTCTTTGTGCGAATCCTGTATCGCATGGCGATTTTTATGGCAAAGGAGGAAAAAGCCTATGAGGACGCTGACTACAGACCGCCTGCTCCTGCGGCCCTGGAACATGGACGATGTGGAAGCCTTTTACCTATATGCGTCCAGCCCGGACGTGGGGCCTTCCGCCGGATGGAAGCCCTGTGAAAGCCTGGGGGAAGCCGAAGAAATCCTGGAAAAATGGACGGCTGAAGATTATCCGGACGTCGTATTTGCCATGGAGGAAAAGGGCACGGGTGCCGTAGTGGGTTCCATCGGCCTGCACAGGGATACCCACCGCGCCCCTAACGTCCAGTGCCGCATGTTGGGTTACTGCACCGCCAAGGAGCACTGGGGCAAGGGCTTTGCCACGGAAGCCGCCCATGCGGTTATAGACTACGCATTCCAGCGCCTGCGTGTAAAGCTTTTGACAGTTGATCATTATGTAGGCAACGAAGGTTCCCGGCGGGTGATAGAAAAATGCGGGTTTACCTATGAAGGAACACTGCGCCGCGCCCTGCAGATTTATGACGGCACGTATAAGGACGCCAGCTTTTACTCGATGACTGCTGCCGAATACCGCCTGATTCGAGCCAAGGCAGCAGGGCTTGCCCTGGTTTTGCCGGAGGAAGTAAGCGAGGAGGCGTTTATGGCTTATTATGGCGAATGGGGCGGCGAGGGGCCTGGCTTTAATCCGGCAGCTATGGAGCTGAAAGGCAGAAGCCATAAGCAGTGGCTGAAGGACACTATTGCCATGCGCACAAACCCGCCGGAGGGCCTGGTGCCCTCCACCGCCTATTTCTTTGCAGATAGGGCAGGCCGCGTGCTGGGGGCCATAGATTTCCGCCACGAGCTTAATGATTACCTCCTGCACTACGCCGGGCACATCGGCTATGGCATCCGCCCTAGCTGCCGGGGCAAGGGCCTTGCGCCCTACATGCTGGCCCTATGCCTGGAAAAGGCCCGAGAGCGGGGCCTTGCCCGGGTGCTTGTCACCTGTGATGATGAGAACCAGGCCTCTGCCAGCACCATAGAGGACTGCGGCGGCGAACTGGAAAACAGGGTGGAAGAAGAGGGCCGTTTAACCCGCCGGTATTGGATAGACCTGTAAAGGAGAGGTTTGGTTTTGGAAACAGGGCCGCAGGCATTAAAAATGTGCGGACAGGATGGGGAACTGGACAGACTGATGGCAGCCCTGCTGGTGCAGTTGCAGGACTTGCAGGTGCCTGTCTCCCCCAAAATCCTGCCGCAGGTGCAAGTGAACACCCGGGCCAAGCGGCGGCTGGGCTGCTGCCGGTTCCGGGAAGGAACGTATACCATTGAGGTGTCCGCCGGGATTTTGCAGTCCCCAGACCTACTGAAGGAAACGCTTCTCCATGAACTGCTGCACACCTGCCCTGGGTGCCGGAACCACGGGCCTTTATGGAAAAGCTATGCGGCAGTTGTGAACCAGGCTTTGGGCACCTCTATCCAGCGGACGGTGAAAGTGGAGGAAGCCTTATCCCCCCTGCGGCAGGAGGAGGTAAAGTATGTCCTGCGGTGCCAGTCTTGCGGCAGGGAAATAAAAAGGCTGCGCATGTGCAAGGTGGTGAAAGCACCCTGGCGGTACCGCTGCCTGTGCGGCGGGAAGCTGAAGCGTGTGCGGTAAGGCTAAGTCCGGCTTTTTCACAAGGGAGTGCTGAAACAGGCATTCCCTTTTGTAAGAAGTTGTACCGATTGGAGTGGTACAAAGTTTTTCGAGAAAATTTTGTGGGCTTCAAGGCGGAAACCACAAGAAAACCTGTCGGTTTTCGAGGATTTCCAACACAGAAGCCTGCAAAATTTGCCGGAAAGATTTGTGCTATGCCCTATTGGTACGACTTCTAAATTCTGGTTGCCAGGTGTGCGCCTTTATGTTACAATAGATTGAACCCAAGACGGCCCGGGCGGGGCGTACTGCCAGTAGGGAAAGGGAACGACCAGGCAAACCGGAAAGCCTCCGGCGGCGATTCCCCTGCCAAAAACAGACTTCTTGCCCAGGCAACATAGCCAATATATATACGCAACCTGTACGGAAGCGGATCCACACTTAAACGCCTGAAGGAACGGTGGAAACGCCTCTGCATGTTTCCCCCGTTCCCTTTTTGGAAAGGGGAAAATCCTGTATGGAAAATCAAAAGACAGCCGCCCCCGGCAAAAGGGCCGGGGCGTGGCAGACTGTAAAGGCTTACTGCCGCCTGTATTTTGTGGACGCAATGAGCGCTATGGCCCAGGGCCTGTTTGCGTCCCTGCTTATCGGTACTATCATTTCCACCATCGGCGCCCAGTGCGGGCTAACGGTGCTGGAGGACATTGGAAACTTTGCGAAATCCATGGCCGGGCCTGCTATGGCGGTGGCTATTGGCTATGCCTTAAAGGCTCCGCCTCTGGTGCTCTTTTCGCTGACTGCTGTGGGCAGCGCCTCCAACACCCTGGGCGGCGAGGGAGGCCCCCTGGCAGTGCTGCTGATTGCCATTCTTTCCGCCGAGCTGGGAAAGCTGGTCAGCAAAAAAACGCCTGTGGACATTCTGGTTACACCCTCGGTCACCATCCTCTCCGGCGCGGCCCTGGCTTATCTCTGCGCTCCTGCTATCGGCACAGCCGCCGCCAGCGTGGGCAGCCTGATTATGTGGGCCACAGATTTGCAGCCCTTCTTCATGGGAATTTTTGTCTCTGTACTGGTGGGAATTGCCCTCACCCTGCCTATCAGCAGCGCGGCTATCTGCGCTGCCCTGGGGCTTACCGGGCTGGCAGGCGGCGCGGCAGTAGCCGGGTGTTGCGCCCAAATGGTAGGCTTTGCGGTTATTAGCTTTCAGGAAAACAAGTGGGGAGGGCTGGTGGCTCAAGGCCTGGGCACGTCTATGCTCCAGGTGCCCAACATTATTAAGAATCCCCGAATCTGGATTGCCCCCACCCTGGCCTCCGCTGTCACCGGGCCGCTGGCTACCTGTCTTTTCGGCCTGCAGATGAACGGCGCACCTATTTCCAGCGGCATGGGCACATGCGGTTTGGTAGGGCAGATTGGGGTCTATTCCGGCTGGGTCAGCGACATTGCCGCCGGGACAAAAGCAGCCATCACTCCCATGGACTGGCTGGGGCTTGCGCTGATTTGTTTTATCCTACCCGCCCTGCTCTCCCTTATCATTGACTTTGGCCTGCGCAAGCTGGGCTGGGTGAAGAATGGGGACATGGAGTTGAATCTGTAAAATCGCCTTAAGCACAAAAGGGAAGCCCCGTCCATTTGGACGGGGCTTCCCTTTTGTGCTTTCTCAGGCTTTATTGATTTTTACCCCACCGTGCTCAAATCCCATTCGCTGAAAATCTTGGGCACGTCGGAAATCAGCCGCTTGGTATAAGCCGCCTTCGGGTGGATAATTACATCCTCCGCAGGGCCAGCCTCCACAAACGCGCCATGCTCCATAATGTACACAGAGTCGGATACATAGTACGCCAGGCCGATGTCGTGGGTGATGAAGATGATGGTCATATTGATCTCATCACGCAGCTTCAGCAGCATATCCAGAATCGTCGCACGGGAGCAGGCATCCACCATGGACGTGGGTTCGTCCGCTATCAGAATCTTCGGCTTCAGCAGGAAGATTCTCGCTATCATCAAACGCTG
>NZ_QWLE01000165.1:0-513 GCF_009917365.1 Neglectibacter sp. X4
GCAATAAAACATGGAAAGACAATGAAAACGAATGGAACGATTGTTTCCATAAAATCAACAAATCCGACAAATGAAAAGTGGCGTAATGCAAAATTGGCAGAGATTTCCTATCGGGTTAATGACAGAAACATTGTATCTAAAAATCGCATACAAGTTCCTTTGACATCCAAGATAGGAACACCGATTACCGTTCGTTATGACCGAAACAAACCAGAGAGAATATACAGTTATTCAGCGAAACGAATCATCAAGGGATTTTTAATTGGCATAGGCAGTGTATTAATAGCTGTATTTATGCAAATCCATTAGAGAAAAGGAATTTTTTATGGCAGATATATGAGTAGCCTTCGAATTGGGATAGACTAGAATCAACCATTATATTAGAATTATAAAATTATGAAAAGAAAATATATTTTATATATAATAATGAGATGAAATAAGATTAAATGATAATATATTCAATTAAAACTTGCGCAACCATAATGGGATGCATTCATTATGATGACCGATTTG
>NZ_QWLE01000166.1:0-595 GCF_009917365.1 Neglectibacter sp. X4
TGGAAAGCGAGATGGTTGCATTTTATGGCATGAATTTTGCGGAGCAGTCTTGTATAAAAAATTTTTCTACATTAAGTTGTGATAAGGTATCGTATAGGAGAATCTAGTTATGGAAGAGGACAAGAAAAAATATGAAACGTTTGAAGAAATGTATTTATCGACATATCGGTTAGTATATATTTTCATTCGAGACTGCACGCAAGATTGGGATGTTGCAGAAGAAGTTTCTGCAATTATTTGGACAAAGATCTCTGAAAGACCGGAGAAATATCTCGACCAGGAAATTCTACAACTACATAATTATATAAGAACTATGGTGAAAAATGAAATCTGTGAGCAGTATAGAAAAAAGGATCGAGAAAATAGGATACTTGAGAAGGCTTCTGAGATCTTCAATATTTCACATACTACAGAAGACGATTTTCTTCTTAAAGAGAATTTAAATGCCTTAGAGAAAGCAAGGGCGCAGTTATCTGAGGATGAAAGGCTGCTTCTTGAGTTAAGATTTAATCAGGAGCTTAGTATTAAAGAAACTGGAAAAGTGATGGGGATTAATCAAAGCGCAGTTAAGATGCGACAGTGCAGAGTGTTGCTA
>NZ_QWLE01000167.1:0-1111 GCF_009917365.1 Neglectibacter sp. X4
TCAAGTCGCTGGACTCAAGCATTTTCAATAAATTGGCTAGGGTAGCAGGATTCGAACCTGCGCATGATGGAATCAGAATCCATTGCCTTACCGCTTGGCGATACCCCAACATTTGGAGGCGACACCCAGATTTGAACTGGGGAATAAAGGTTTTGCAGACCTCTGCCTTACCACTTGGCTATGTCGCCATAATCATAAAAATGATATGGGGTGGATAGTGGGATTCGAACCCACGTATACAGGAGCCACAACCCTGTGTCTTAACCACTTGACGATACCCACCATATAGTATATACTACTCTGCTGAAATTATGCAATTCACCGTCAATTTATGCTCAGCTTTTGCATCATCCACAGCAAAATATACTTTAAAAAAATTGGCGACCTGGAACGGGCTCGAACCGTCGACCTCCAGCGTGACAGGCTGGCATTCTAACCAACTGAACTACCAGGCCGCATTGCTTGTGCTTTTGCACCTCATTCGCGAATCTGCGAACTCACTGCGCAGCCGGTATTCCATCTCACCGCCATTGCGCTATCTCGGTCACTGTAGGAAAATGGTGGGCGTTATAGGGCTCGAACCTATGACCCTCTGCTTGTAAGGCAGATGCTCTCCCAGCTGAGCTAAACGCCCGCAGTGTCCGTTGCTTGTTTGCTTGGCACGTTTACATAGTATACTATATCTTGTGTTACTTGTCAAGCACTTTTTTAATTTTTTCTAAGCTTAGTGGAATCACCAGATTCATAAGCCGAAAATTATATTATCACATTTCTTTTTACCTGTCAACATGATTTTCGTAAGTTTTAAAATTAATTTTCTCTTCTTACTTTCTCATATCGAACGCTCTCAGAAAGCTTCTCAGCCCTCCCACCGGAAAGACCTGTGATAACTTCAGAAACCGCCGCAGTGTCCTCCGGATTAGTAACCAGTTCAAAGGTAACCGCGTCAGCATAGACTATATTAGCAAATTTTACCGGATATGTAAAGGGGGAATTTTGTATTTTATTAAATACAGCATAATCCACCCTGTATTCCGTCACCTGCATTTCCTGCACATCGCAGATTCCTGCCGCAGCAAGCCCCTGCTTTGCGCTGCTGGTGTAAGCACGC
>NZ_QWLE01000168.1:0-1099 GCF_009917365.1 Neglectibacter sp. X4
TTGTTGTACTTTCGGTTATGAACCTTTAGCTGAGCAGCAAAATCTGCAAAGGAGTAGAACGAGTGGGTTGCATAGAAATATTCGTTATCTTTTCTATGTGATCGTTCTACCTTTCCATTATGTCTTGGTGTAAAAGGTTTAATCAACTTATGCGCAATACCCAGTTCTTTGAGCTTTTTCTCAAACCGGCTAAGGTCATTCGCTCTTTTGCTAACAAATCGCTTAGTGAACTCTGGACCATTGTCTGTCTGCACACATTCCACAACAAAAGGAAAAGCTTTCAGCATGTGTTCTAAAAATACTGTTGAAGAATAGCTGGAGATTTCGTCAAATGCTTCCACATAGCGAAATCTAGAAAATTCATCGATAGCAGTGTATTGATAGAATTTTTGACCTGAAGCTTCACCAACTAAGCAGACGGCAGGAACATGCTTTACATCCACCTGAACCCTTTGACCTGGATAATCCATTTGTTCATAAGGCTTTGGGATATACTTTGGATTTGGAGGCTTGATTGGAGTAAGTTTAAGCCTTCTGAGAACACGCCAAAGACCGGTAATAGAGCGAGAATATCCACGCTGAGAGAGTTTTACCCAAAGTACGACAAGTCCGGCATGAGGGTTTCTACGGCGCATGTCTTTGATGAGCTTCAGTTCCTCAGGAGTATGCTGTTTAGGATGATGATGAGGTCTTCTAGAATGTTCTCTAAGCGACTGGATAGAGCCGTCAAAACGGCGACGCCAACGATAGATGTACTGACGATTGACCTTGTATTTAATAGCAGCCTTGGTAACACCATATTTTTCAGCGTAATTTAAAAGGGATAGACGAAATCTCATATCTTGTGTTATACTTGTCATGCGGGATCTCCTGTGTAATGGTTTGGGGTGGTAACTTAACTTTAACACAAAAATGAGATCTCGCAATTTTTTTATTCAGTTGTAACACATCTATTGTAAACCTACAATAACGACAAAATATTATTGTAAATTGTATTGATAACACAAACAGAATGTGGTAAAATTTATGCAGTAAATTCATTGTAAATTTGATAATACGGAGGATGAAGATGAAGAAATTTATTTCATTAACCTTGGCT
>NZ_QWLE01000169.1:0-1085 GCF_009917365.1 Neglectibacter sp. X4
CTTTATCGCTGCGGTACACGTCCGTTGTATCGCTATTTGGGCTGCTATTTGTGCTTAACTCATGTAGACACTATTTAGGGTTAAAATCCACAAGAGAAAAAACCGTTTAGACAAATTTTCAGTTGTTACCAAACTGGTATCAACTGACGGAAAGGAATCCTGGGAATCTGCCATTACAGCGACCAGCTTATTATACCGCCAATCTTGGCGGCATTGCACACAAAGAGTGTATGGAAAAATATTCATTCCTCGATTCGAGGAATGGACGGAATATCTATTTCTACAACCAAAAAGGCGTAATGGAGCTGAACCGTTGAAACGACGGGTCAGCAACGCTACACAGAAGGGCCGGGGAATGTTCCCTGGCCCTTCTGTTTATTCTTCTGGCTTCGGCTTATATTGCTCATCGCCGCTTTCAATCCAAAGAAGGAAGTCTGCGATTTCCGTATCCGTCCATCCTTTGGCACGAAGCCCTAGAATTAGCCTTGCATTTTCCTGCATATTCACTGCTGTCCACCTCCTTCCTTGTCACGCTCCATTGTTTCATCAATGGCCCGGCCTATAAAACCATTCATGCTTTCGCCTTGACTATCAGCATGGGCTTTTACTTGTTCATAGCGTTCCCGCTCCATTCTGACTCGTGCTATAGCAAATTTTTCCATATATCTTTGCTGTGCCTTTTTCTGTGCTGGCGTTTTTTCTCCCATAAACTTCCCCCTTTCTGTACAAGTCTAGTATACCACAAAAATAAATCTACACCTAGATACACAATGTACAAACCTACGCCTAGATATTTGGCAAGTCCGTCTATTGATATCTGCGCCTAGATATCATATAATATAGACACAGCAAGAGGGAAAGCCAAAATCGAAGGCAAACGCGACAAGGTGAGAGCGAGACAGGAGATGCAAGCAAAGGCACAGGCCGAGAGCTGCACAGCGCCCCCCCGCCGCTTCTCCAAAAGCTGAAATCAAAAAGGTGGCTATACCATGAACGAGAAGGTAAAAGAAGGCACTGTAAAGCAAAAATGAAAAGAAAAGACCCGAAAATCAGCGAAAAACTCTACGCAACGAGGAAAAGCTCAC
>NZ_QWLE01000170.1:0-1083 GCF_009917365.1 Neglectibacter sp. X4
GTGGTTCTGGACGAGCAAGCATCGCATTTTTTCTCGAAAAGCGCCACAAAAAGTGCCACGGGGCACTTTTCCGCTTTTCTCGAACATGCTGCTTGTTAGGGGTAAGCACCATCGACACTCGCTCACCCCTAACACCCCGACTGCTGCCGCGTATGAGTATAGAAAAATTTGTTTGAAAGCCAGTCTGAAAAATTATGAATGAAGGAAAGACACCGGGCACAAAAGGCTGAGGCTTCATCTCTTTTTGTGCGAATCCTGTATTGCGTAGCGATTGGCGTGTGTAAGGAAAAGAAGACGGTAAATTTTTGTCAACCCCAAAAGTGCAGACTTTTTGCAGACTTTTTTGTGATATAATGAGTAGAGTGAAAGGTGTGAGAAAGACTGCGGTGTGAAAACTGCGGTCTTTTCCGTGTCTGAATTTTTTTAAAGCGAGAAGCGTTTGTAAATTTTGCCTAAAAAAGCGCAAAATATACACTCTTCTTTTTCTTAAAGAGGGGAATTTTAGGGGACTTTTTCCTGTTATACTTAGTACAGTGAAAGGTGTGGGAAGGGCCGCGGCATATCATTTCCGCGCCTTTTCTTTTTACGTAAAAAAAGCGGTGTGTTAGCCTCATGCAGGGCTGAACGCCGCTTTTTTTATGCCCGGAATAAGCTGTTATGATAAAGTGAATCAAATTATTTTTAAAGCAGACACACGCTGTCTGCTTTAACTTTTATCCTGTTCATGCAGACCGAGGGAAGGAGGTGAGCACATGAGCGCTGCGGAGCGCCGGAAAGCCGTATTGGCGGCCCTTTGCGCCAGGCGGCACGATACATACGAAAACCTGGCACAGGAATTTAGCGTGTCCACGCGGACTATCCAGCGGGATGTGGAGGAACTCATGTGCTCTTATCCTCTGAAGACTGTCCGGGGCCGGTATGGCGGCGGTGTGGAGGTGGAGGAGGGCTTCTATCTGACCCGGAAAACGCTTACCCCCAAAGAGACAGAGTTGCTGCGGAGGCTGTGTGCACAGCTTGAAAAGGAGGATAGAAAAACAATAGACGGCATTCTTTCCCGGTTTGCACCCTGGTGAGTTCAAGACA
>NZ_QWLE01000171.1:0-1040 GCF_009917365.1 Neglectibacter sp. X4
AAGGGACTGACTCATCTTGAGCCGGTCCCTTTTAATGTTGTCATTCATATGTTTATGCGGCGAGTTCGCCTTCATTTTCGAAGAAGTAAACAGTAACGATTTTCTTATAAAGACGTTCGTGCTTTTCAAAGTAGAGTTCGATTTCTGTTTCCTCTCCGGAATAATAATCCTCTGGCGCAAGCAGACAGGTTACGGTGATCGGATACCAGCCTGTGTCATTGGCATCCTCAATTTCTAGTTCGATATAGTAATCGTCATAAGCTAAGGTTAAATCGTCCTCAGTATTAATTCCTTTGACATAAATCTTAAAGGACGGATTTTCCGGCGTCAGGTTAAAGTATTCTTTCGATACCCGGATTTCTCCAGCGAAACTGATTTTGCCGGACTTAGGGATGCTCATTTTGCTGTTATATTTGGAAGACTTACCGAGTGCTTTAACCTTATAGTAGTAGGTCTTGTTATTATCAACGGTTTTGTCGTTGTAGTAGGTTCTGGTAGTAGTAGCGATTTTTTTATAAGTGCCGCTCTTGGACGTGGCGCGGTAAACATTGTATTTGACTGCCTTGGTGCGTTTGCTCCATGAAACTTTCAGGTAATTGTCGTCTATGTTCTTTACGGTGACGGTAGGCTTGGTGATTGGAGTCTGCTTGGACGTGGCGGCAAAGGACAGTGATGTGGTTGCCATCATAACGATTAAAAGCAGTCCAATTAAACGAAATACTTTCTTTTTCATTGCAATCTTGTCCTTTCTTTAATTTTACATGATTTTCTAAATTTTACCATAGACAGGGCGGTTTGTCCAGTAGGAGAAGATAAAAACGGTTAGAAATTTTATGGAAATATGAAATAGTTATCGTTGAAAAATAATGGGTCAAATTGGTTTTTATAAAAAAATGTAAAATTTTTTTGAGAAAATATAACCAAAACTACTGGAAACTTCGTCAAGATGTGCTAATCGTATGATTGTAATTTAAAAGGCAAAATCGTTGTGAGGCGATGCTGGCAAGCATTGGTATTATACGTGCTTTGTAGAAATGCGG
>NZ_QWLE01000173.1:0-1036 GCF_009917365.1 Neglectibacter sp. X4
TTGTGCCGCTCAGACGCTCCTGCTCTGCTTGGAGGATTTTTGCTCTCATCTGTAAGATTTGTTCTCTTCTCTCGAATGCTTCAATATTCATCAAGACCATATCCCCTTCACCATTCTTCGTAATATAGATTGGCTCATTTGTCTCTTTAGCAATATTTGAAACCGCATTATAATCATTTCTCAGAGTAGTTGACGCTTTAATAATCATGCAGGCCACCTCCATATATCATTTTTATGGTATAATTATACCTTTTTTCTGCTTGAATGTAAAGTGACAATCTCAAACTCTGTTTTACTTCTATGTCCCACGGTGGGACGCAGCCTTATCTAATACCTTCAAAAATTTCTTTGCTGTCATATGACTAAGTCTCGATTGATATCTTTTCCCTCATTATAAATTTCAATCCAATACATTTACACCCCCATATTTGTTACTGTATTCATTTTACATTACTTTTGTACTGTTTTCAACCAGTAATTTTTGACACATTGCGCGCTACAGCATCCAGCACAAAGAAAAACAGGAGCCTGGAAAAATTCTTTCCTCAGCTCCTGCAGATTATCATGCGCACATACTAGCAGATGTGCATACGATACCTTAGTTCTCCGCTTGCTCTTTTTTCTTAAAATAAGCGTGATAGAGAATATACCCCGCAATCGGAATTACGACACCGATGACGGAATTCATTGGATCTTCCCAAAGGGTTGTTACCAGTACCACCAGCGACAGCAGAATGGTCACTGCGGGCAGCACGGGATAGCCCCAAACCTTATATGGTCTTTCCATCTGCGGATTTCTCTTTCTAAACACATAGACCGAAGATACACCCAGCGTGTAATAAATCCATGCACAGAAAGCCACAAGGGCAGTCAATTGCTCAAACGTACCAAACAGAATTAATACAGAAGATACAATCATGGTCGCAATCTGTGCATTGACAGGCGTACCAGTTTTCGGATGGACTTTCGCAAAGACATCGAAAAATCGCTTGTCCCTAGCCATTGCATAGTATTCTCTCGGATACGCCAAAATGCA
>NZ_QWLE01000174.1:0-327 GCF_009917365.1 Neglectibacter sp. X4
GTCCGTGCAGGAATGCCCAAAATCTCATAGACTTGTTTCTGCGTTAGACCAGCGGCTTTACGTGCCTCTTTAATCTTGTTTTCCATCTTTTTTCTCCTTGTAATACTTACACAGTTCAACAACACCGTAAATGATTGTGCAGACGATGACTGCAATACCAATATATCCTACGATTCCCATAGCTGTTGACACACGAAAATTTTAAGGGTAAAATATAGTCAGACAGGGGCTTTCGCCCCGGTGCTCACAGCAGGTATTTATCTACCAGCAGGAGCACCAGTCCTGATATTAGACCTGCGATCATGTTATCGGCTATACTATGTAATC
>NZ_QWLE01000175.1:0-701 GCF_009917365.1 Neglectibacter sp. X4
TCTTTTTTCTTATCATGTTTACCCATTCATGTGCTTTCCTCCTTTCCTTATCTTTAATTATATTATACACGCAATGCGTGCATTTGTCAATAGAAAAGGACAATTTTTACAAACATTTTTTGATTTAATTACTGATAAAAAATAGCATCCATCATTGATGTACGTACACATACGGACCGCCTATGGCGGTTTCGCCAATCAATCAGGTGCGGAAAGTGCTGGACTACGCGGTCAGTGAAATTCCAAGGGAAAAAATTCTGATGGGCATGCCTAATTACGGTTATGATTGGAAACTCCCCTTTGTCAAAGGAGAAACCCGGGCAGAAAAAATGTCCAGCGAAGGGGCTTTCTGGCGGGCGCAGTACTACAATGCGGAAGTGGTGTACGATCAGCTTTCTCAAGCGCCGTATTTCACCTATTTTGATCCGGCTGGAAATAAGCACGTAGTCTGGTTTGAAGACATTCGCAGCATTCGTGCAAAGCTGGCGCTGGTTGAAGAGTACGATTTGGCAGGAGTGGGGTATTGGAACATAATGGACTACTTTCCGGCAAATTCTGAAGTGCTCAATGAGATGTATCAGGTGCGGAAGCTATAAAAATCGAGAATTTTGTAAAACGCCTGCGGGCGTTTTTTGCTTTTCTTGACAAATATGCTCGCAAAAAATAAAAGTGATGCAAGAGTTTCTTAGAAATTCCTGCAT
>NZ_QWLE01000176.1:0-1022 GCF_009917365.1 Neglectibacter sp. X4
AACGCCCTGAGCGAAGCGGGCCGCGGGCCGATGATGGTAGGCACCATCATCGGGCTTACGGGCTGGCCCTGGACGGCGCGTTCCGTTCGTTCCCAGGTGCTGTCCCTGCGCAACCGGGACCACGTGAACCTGTCAAAGCTTTCAGGCCACAGCATGCCGCGGATTATCATCCAGGACATCCTGCCTTATGTGGCGTCCTACGTGGTGATGGCGCTGATCCTGCAAATCTCCTCCGGCATCCTGGCGGAAGCGCAGCTTTCCATGCTGGGCCTTGGGCCTTCCAACTCCACAACCAGCACTCTGGGCATTATGATGAACTGGGCGCAGAACTTCCAGGCCATCCAGGGCGGAAGCTGGTGGGCATTCGTGCCGGTGGTGCTGTCCGTAGCGATAATCTCATTCTCGCTGAACCTGATGAATACGGGGTTAGACCAGGTGTTCAACCCGCAGCTTCGCGACTAACCGGGAGGATAGAACATGGGAAAAGTAATGCTGGAAGTAAAAGACTTAAAGACGAAGTATGTGACGCGTTTTAAAGAGGACGTGTTCGCGGTGGACGGGGTATCCCTGAAAATAGAGGAAGGGAAGTCCCTGGGCGTGGCAGGCGAGTCCGGCTGCGGCAAATCCACGCTGGCCCTGAGCCTGATGGGGTACTACTTCGCGCCCCTGCACTATATCAGCGGTGAAATCATCATAGACGGGCAGAACATTTCGGGTATGAAGCCGGACGAGGTGCGCAAGAAGATACTGGGGACGGAAATCGCGTACATCCCCCAGGCGGCCATGAACGCGTTGAACCCCACCCAGAAGATCATCCGCTTTATAGAGGACGTTATCCGCGTCCACGACAAGAGCCTGAGCAAGAAAGATATCTATGACATGGCGGTGGAGCGCTTCCGCATCCTGGGCCTGCCGCCGGAGGTGCTGCAGAAGCACGCGGTGGAACTGTCCGGCGGCATGAAGCAGAGGACGGTTATCGCCATCTCCACCATCCTGTCGCCGAAGGTGCTGATAGCGGACGA
>NZ_QWLE01000018.1:0-52045 GCF_009917365.1 Neglectibacter sp. X4
GTTATCGCTTATGTCATGTCTGTGATAGGATGCTTCCATCTTTTTCTCTCCTGCCTTTTATATGATGCTTCCATTCTGTCACGATCCTCTCACCTTGTGTAGACACTATTTAAATTGCGTCCAGCGTATCAATTATTTTTTCAAACTGTTTCCGCTTGATCTGGATACGGTTGCCGTTCATAATCACCCAGCCAGCCGCAGGATTTTTTTCTGCCGGCTTCCGCAGCTTGTTTTCTCCGATGCGGAAATACTTTGCAGCTTCTTCATATGGTAAGGGTGTATTTTTCCCAGATAGGCACGTCGGCATAATTCATCATATTAAAATCCCCCCTTTCATAGTTGGGAAACATAGTTAAAAGGTTTAAGGGGGGAAGGTCGGCCTCGGCTTCCATGATCTCCTTGGCGGCGGCCTTTAAGTCCGGCTCCACCATAGCTAGGTAAACCCCGTATTTGTCGCTGCGCCCCCTGTCTGTGCTATCGTCAATCTCGTTACATTCCGCAATCTCGTTATAGGTCAGGCTGCGGATGGTGATATCCTGCTCCAGGCCGGGGACGTGCAGCACCTGCTTCTTATGCGCCTTTTTGTCCTGCAGCCGCTGCATGGCCTTGCGGGAAAATTCAGCCAAAAGGCTCTTTTTGTTTTCTGCCATTGTAAGTACCTCCTAAACTATGCGATCTTGTCCAGGTTCACAAGGTCGGACGGGGTAAAGCCGCCGCTAACCTCCTGCTCGATAATACCGCCCATTTCCATGGTGACAAGGGGCAGCTCGTTAAACCAGATATTATCGCAGCTGTAGCGCTCGATCTGCCCGCCCACGGCGTCTGGGTCTGCCAGCTTGGTAATGATCTGGCTGCGCTGGTCGATGCCCTTTTTCCAATTCTCAAACACGGCGTTATACCGGGAGTATACCTTTTTGGTGGTAATACTCAGCTCACCCTTGAGGCCGGTCATCTTGCTGTCTACGTCCACGCCTATCTGCACGTCTTCCCGGTTGGCGGTTATCTTAAGCTCCACCTTAGAAAGCTCAAAAATCTTCTCGCCGTCCACCCATACCTCGCCCCAGGTGCCGGAAAGGGTTCTTTTTCCTCTGATTTTGCCCATGCGTTTTCCTCCTTTCGCTTACGTGCGATGTTTTCCGCTCCCGCGCAGCGGGATGCCCGCTTTGCAAGCAGGCAAGGAAAACTCGCCAAACTTGCGCTTGCGCAATGTTTTCTACATATTGCAAACCAGGCTCAGGTCTTCCATGGCGTCCACAAACTTGACGTTGCTGGAAATAAACACCTTAGAGCCAGTGTTGTACTTGGCAATGTCAATGTCGCTCATGTCGGTGGTATCAATGCCCTTGCCCTCGATATACAGCCGCTGCTGGTCGATATCCACGGCGGCGGTATTGTCAGAGCTGCGGTCAAGCACATTGCCCTCCAGGGATTTCTGATAGGCGATAATAGCCGCCACAAACGCCTGCTTGTTGTCGTAGTCATTGATGACCTTGTTTGCCTGTATTCAATACGCGAAAGTGCATTTTTAGGGAGTCCAGCAGCCTGGGATAGCTGACATCTGGGCAGGCCCGCCTCTTCACGGCGGCGCTGGATTTCTTCTATCTTAGCAACTAACAAGGTGCCACCTCATTTCATTTATTACCCTTAACGGTAACTTTCGTATAAAGTATAGCATACCTAAAAAGATAAGTCAAGAGGTTTTTTTACATTTGTGTTGTCTGATTAGGTAATCCGTGATATACTAGCTCTAGTCCCACAAATATATCCCCAATCGCTGTGGATAGTCTAAAAATCTAATTGGGAGCAAGAGAGGAAAGTATGACCACAGGACAAGTTATCCGTGAATTGCGCGTAACGCGCAACTTAACACAGAAAGCGTTATCAGAGGCTACAGGAATACCAGTCAGAACACTTATAAATTATGAGAATACTGAAAGAGAACCTAATGCCAAAAATATGGCTATTTTGGAACGGTTTTTCAATGTAAGCGCAGCATATCTGCGTGGTGAAGCAGAAGTCCAGGAAGTGGAGCCAATGGTCAAGGACGCTATGTCTTTAGAAATTGTGCGAGAGAAACTACCTAAAAAGCTACAGGAGTTATCTGCTTTATTAGGAAATGGCAAGGACGCCGAGGTGGAAGTGGCTTATCATGTTGTAGCCGAGCTAACCCATGTCCTCAAGATGGAAAATCAAGTCCAGCGTAACGCAGCCCTGTCTATTCTTCAAGATATGGTTGCGACTACAGTATTCTTTTTGGACACCTGCGAAAACTGCCAGCGAGATACCGACCCCGCTGGCCGGGTAAATCATGCAAAGAGTGTTGTAAAGACGCACATGGCGCAGGCCCTTTCCAAAGGCGATATTTTTTTTGGCTAAATAGATACATCTGTAACTTGATTGCCGATACTATACCACAGACTTTTTCCCTTGTGAGCGTTTTGGGAAGAAATCCCATTTTTCGGGATTTTTCCCGCATTTTGGGATGCCTTTTAGAGCCTCTCCAGAATCGTTTAAGGAACCTAACTTTTCAAGTGATAATAAAAATCAGCGCGGACATTTTGAAAAAATCACGCCCCGGCAAAACAGCCCGAAAACCTAGTGTTTTCAAGGCGCGGACACACTTTCCTAGCGCGGACACAAAATGTCCGCGCTGTTTCCGCTTGAAAGCAAAAAACAAGCCCTTTAAGCGGCGTTTGGGCGTGTTCGCTTAAAGGGCTGTTGTTATTTTCTTAAAAGCTGCTTAAACCGCGCCAATACTAGGTTTGTGCGGTTTCTTAAAAGGTTTCTTGTGTGTCTTTAAACGCTCCTAAAAGGCAAATCTGAGCGGTTGGCAGCCTTGCGCCGCACAGGCCACTTTGGGGCCGAAAACGGGCAAAAAAATTTTGCAATCCCATTTTGCGAGATTGCAAAATTTCCACCAAAATGCAAGTGGTTTTCCGCGAAGAAACCTAGTATTTAAGCCGGTTCCCGGAGTTTTCCACATTTTTTCATGTTGAAAAGTAGACCCGTCCTGGGTTTCTCACTCTTCACGAAAACTTACAATAGACTTAACATTTACCAGAAAGAAATCTTGGTTGCGCCCCTACAGTCCCAATTATAAATTTCATTTTGCTACAATCAAGTTAAAAATGCGGCTAATTGGTCTCAAGAAAAGAGGGTACTATGCAATGGTTTTTAAGAACACATATGGTGGTGGCTTAGATATACAGAATCCTGGGTATAGCTACCTTAACAGAATTCCTACGATGGAAGAATTATACTCGAATTTTGATTCGTATCTATCTAAAGATGCAAAATACCATAAAAATAAAACTATAATAAAAACAACCGCATATGCTAAACCGGGCTATAGAGAATATAAAATAGTAGGTGTAATGTGTAAAGGCTGGGATTTCCATTTTTACAGACAAGATTCAGATGGATACTGGTCTCATAAACGCGGAACTAATAGTGGCATATCACAATATGATGCGGCAGGCATTAAAATTTTGAACCCTGCGAATTGCAATAGAAATTACGGGCAAAAATATAATAACTATTCTTCTTTTATGGGATATTACATGGTTACATACAAACGTTAGCAATGCCATTCGCATGGACAGATGATTCAAAAAAGAAGAACACCCCCTGCTTTTCAGGCAGAAGGTGTTCTTCTTTTTTGCTTTTATCGGGACACAGCGGTTTCCAGGTTTTTAATCTCTGTACGGTACAACCGGGCATACAGCACTAGGGAAATTGCCAGGGAAACGCACTCAGCAATAGGGAAGGCCCACCACACTGCGTTTACCTGCCCGGTAAAGCGCGCCAGCATCCAGGCGGCAGGCACCAGGATAACCAATTGGCGCAGCAGGGACTGCATCAGGCTGTAAGTCCCCCGGCCCACAGACTGGAACAGGGTAGAGCCTACAATGCCCAGGGCCGCGAACAGGAAGCAGGTGCAGATAATCCGCAGGGCAGGTATGCCGATTTCCAGCAGTTCTTCCGAGGCACTGAAGATGCCCAGAAGCCACTGAGGGGCCAGCAGGAAAAGCAGGGTACCTGCCAGCATAATCACCAGGGCAATGGCACAACCATTATAAAAGGCGGAAAGCAGGCGCTTTTTGTTCTTTGCCCCGTAATTATACCCCATAATGGGCAGAAGGCCCTGGGTCAGGCCAAACACAGGCATGAATACAAAGGACTGCAGCTTGAAATAGAGGCCGAACACCGTATAGGCGGCAGTGGAAAATCCGGAGAGTATGCCGTTTAAAGCCATGGTCATCACCGTACCGATAGACTGCATGACAATGGCAGGCAGCCCGACGGCGTAGATGTCCCGGATAATAGTGAAATCCAGCTTAAAGCCCTTGAAGGTGATATGTACCCTGTGCTCCTTGACAGCCACAACCACCGCTGCCACCAGCATGGAGAGGATCTGCCCGCCCACCGTGGCGATGGCGGCCCCGGTAACGCCCATAGCAGGCAGGCCGAACATGCCGAAAATCAGGATGGGATCCAGGATGATGTTGGTGAGCGCGCCAATAAGCTGGAAAATCATGGGCCATATCATATTGCCTGTGGCCTGTAAAATCTTTTCCAGGGCCACCACAATAAAGCTGCCAAAGGAGAAAATGCAGCAGATAGAAATGTACTGATCCCCCATATGGACAATCTCCGGGTCAGACTCAAACATCTGGAAGAAGGGGGTGGTGAAAAATGCCCCGTAAACGGCGAAGGCCAGGGAGGTGACAACTCCCAGCAGAATGCCGTGGGAGGCGGCAGCGTCTGCCTCCTGCTGTCGGCCCTGCCCCAGGCGCCGGGAAATCAGGGAGGTAATGCCCACGGAGGTGCCCACCGCAAAGGAGATCAGCAGGTTTTGGATAGGGAAGGCCAGGGACACCGCCGCCAGCCCCTTTTCACTGACCTGGGACACGAAACAGCTGTCCACAATATTGTACAGCGCCTGCACCAGCATAGAGAACATGGCGGGCAGGGCCATGGAAAAAATCAGCGGCAGCATGGGGGCCGTTCCCATCCGGTTTTCTTTTGACATGGATTTTTCCAAGATAATTCCATCCTTTCTCTGTTTTTGCATAACTATGTTATTATACCAAAATGGTTGATTATCTCAAAAAAGCCTTGATTTACGGGCATACAAGCAGGATTTCAAGGGCTATTCTTCCTCACCCTCAACTTCTGCGATCTCCCGCGCCGTGGCGGTGACTATCCGTATTCCCGTATCGCTCATATCGTCCAGCAGAGCGTCAAGCTGCCGCCGCTGGGTATTCTTCCCGGCGGGCTGCTCTAAAAGGAATTGGTCTACCGAGATATTATAGCGCAACATAAGCTCAAAGAATATCTGTAAGCTGGGGTGCTGCCCCTTGTTCTCAATATTCGCAAGGTAGCGAGGGGATATATACATTTCGTCGCATACTTTTTTCCGGCTCTCCTTGCGCCCTTTCCGGGCTGCCTTGATTGCTTCCCCAAAATCCTTAAAGTCATATCGTGGTACTGGTCTTTTTGCCATATTCATTCACTCTATTACATTTTACTGTTCACCTTTCTTCTTGGATATGTCTACACTATTCTACCAGTTAGCTAAAATAATTCCCAAACTTAACAAAAAGTATCTTGAAGTTATTCGGCTAGACGCATATAATTATACTGATAGAGATTAGAGAAAGGGTGAATGAAGATGTTAGAGTATATTTCTGCCCCGGAAGCGGCGAAGAAATGGGGCATTTCAGAAAGACGGGTGCAAAAGCTATGTGAGGAAAACCGTATACCGGGCGTGGCAAAATTCAGCCGCTTGTGGCTGATACCAAAGGACGCTGAAAAGCCAGTAGATAAAAGAAAAAAGGAAAGCAGGGGGTAGACACATGACACAGTATAAAGTGTTAATCATAGAGGACGATCTGAACGCAGCACAATCCATTAGCGATTTTTTAAGTGCTTGGGGGTTTCAATGCGAATACTTGAAAGAGTTTCAACAGATAACAGAGCAGTTTATCAGATTTAAGCCGGAAATTGTTTTGTTAGATATAAAGCTCCCACATTACAACGGCTATCATTGGTGTGAGGAAATAAGGAAAATTTCAAAAGTACCGATTATCTTTATTTCATCAATTAACGATAATCTGAACATGATTTTAGCTATGAATATGGGCGGTGACGATTTTGTTGTAAAACCCTTTGACCTAAATTTCTTGCTTGCAAAAATCAATTCCCTGTTACGGCGCACTTATGATTTTCAAGGGGCAATGAATGTAGTTGCTTGCGGTGATGTCATATTAGATTTGGATAATGCAAAGCTGCAATACAAGGGAAATGTATTGGAATTATCGCGCAATGATTATATTATCCTAAAAGAGCTTATGACCCACAGCGGAAAAAGCGTGTCCCGTGATAAACTTATGCAAGCATTGTGGAATGACAATACTTTTGTTGATGATAATACACTTACGGTCAATGTGACGAGAGTAAGAAATAAATTGAGTAAGATCGGGCTTGATGATTTTATTGTTACCCGGAAAGGAATGGGCTATCAAGTTGGATAAAAAGTATTTTCTTATTTGCTATCTGAAAGATAAATATAAAGTAATGGTTGTATTTTGTGGATTGATTGTATGTAATGTCTTTATGTATTTCCTTTATGATGTTCGTATGGAGCCAATCCTATACACGACTTTTCTGCTTATTCTGCTTGTGCTGCCTTTTGCATTTCGGGATTTGCGCAACACTTATCAAAAGTGTGAACGATTGAACAATATCAAACAAGCAAAATTACCTGCTATGCCTAATTTGGGGGCGGCTGATACCCTTGTGGAAGAAAGCTATCAGCAGATAGTCAAAGAGATTTTGCAAACATGGCAGAATGAACGGGCAAACCAGCGAAAAATAAACGCAGAAAGAGATGATTATTATACGCTCTGGACGCACCAAATAAAGACCCCTGTTTATTCTATGGATTTGATGTTGCAAACAGGCGACACCACACCGTCCAAATGGAAAACGGAGTTGCTGCAAATATCGTGTTATATAGATATGGCATTAAAGTATTTGCAGTTAGAAAACCAATATTCCGGCTTGTTTTTGGAACGGGTGGAGTTATTGCCGTTGGCACAGGAAGCAATCAAAAAGCACTCTGTTGTCTTGATTTCAAAGAGGCTGAAAATAGACTTACATGATCTGAATGGTACAGTCCTCACTGACAGGAAGTGGCTATTGTTTATATTAGAGCAGTTGGTTTCAAGCGCTGCGAAATATACAGAACAAGGTTGTATTTCAATTTATCAGCCTACACCCTTGTAAATATGTGTTAGTGATACAGGTATGCAGGGCATGTCTTATTTATCCGTGACGGACAGCTTTTTAATCAACTGTATCGTGGAAATATGGATAATGAAGCCTTTGGGGAAAAGATTTCTGACAATCTGAAAATCCTTTTACAAAAGGAGGAATTATATGCGTAACTTTTATATCCGGCTTGCAGTTTCTAATATTAAAAAAAACAAGCCCGTGTATTACCCGTTTTTTTTGACAAATATTCTGTCTGTAATGATTTTCTATGTTATGGCTTCAATCCAAAACCAGACGATCATTGCTACACTACCCGGAAGCTATATATTTGTTCAGTTTCTTAAAGTGGGTGTTGTTATGACAGGAATGTTTGCGGGAGTATTCCTCTTATACACAAACGGACTGCTCATACGGCAGCGAAAAAAAGAACTGGGGTTATATACAATTTTCGGTTTAGAAAAAAAGCATATCGCAAAAGTGCTTATGCTTGAAAGCCTGTTGCTTACAACCACCGGACTTGTGGCGGGTATCGTTTTGGGTATCGTTTTGGGGAAACTCTTTTTCCTTGTTTTGCTGAAATTGCTGCACTTAGATAGCGGGCTTACATTCCAGTTTTTAACGGAAGCACTTATGCAGACAGGTATTTGTTTTATAGTGATCGGTGTTTTCATCTTGTTTTACAACTTGTTTTCTGTTATGAAAGCGAAGCCTGTTGAACTGTTGTATGCTGCTCATAAAGGGGACAATTACCATTCTTTTGTATGGGTAAAAGCCTTTTTAGGAATTATATGTATTGGGGGTGCATATACACTGATTTTCACTACCTCCTCACCTATTGACATAATTGGGCGGGTGTTTCCTATTGCATTGTTAATTTTGTTTGGAACATTGCTTTTCTTCTCGTCCTGCTCTGTCGTTCTTTTGCAAGCTCTAAAAAAGAATGACCGCTACTATTATAAACCACAGAACTTTATTTCTGTTTCCGGTCTTATTTACCGATTGAAACAGAACGCAAAGGGACTATCAAATATCTGTATTTTAAGTACGGTTGTTATGGTTATTGCCACAACAACACTGGCGTTATATGTCGGACAAAAGGAAATGCTCTCTTTCCGTTTCCCAATGGAAACAAAAATCTCTGTTTCCGACATAGCTGACGGACAGCCAACTTTGCCGCAGCTTGTTCATCAAACAGCAGAGCAATATGATGTGACGATAAGCCGGGAAGCTGATTACAAAGTTACCTATATCAGTGGTGTTTACAAAGACAATACCGTTTCTGTTTATCAGCCGGATATATACCCGCCGGATATTACTTGTGGTGTTTATCTGATAACATGGGAAGATTATAGCCGCATAGCAGAAAGTGCAGAACCGCTTGAAACTGATGAGGTTTTAGTATTTTCTTCTTCAAGAGATTTAGGTGTTTCAGAAGTGAATTTTGATAGTTTGAAATACCGGGTAAAAAAAGAGTTATCGGAATTTGCTATACAAAATAAAAGTATTTTGTCCTCTGAAA
Organism: Neglectibacter sp. X4; assembly: GCF_009917365.1. Taxonomy (NCBI): domain Bacteria; kingdom Bacillati; phylum Bacillota; class Clostridia; order Eubacteriales; family Oscillospiraceae; genus Neglectibacter; species Neglectibacter sp. X4. Next base: position 8,798 of record NZ_QWLE01000018.1, read on the forward strand.
CGAGATATTTCTTTATTTGCCCGACACAGAAAGACATAGATAATATTCTTGCCGAGCTGTCGCCCGCTGAAAATAAATTCAAGCAAACATATAGCATGATGTTTGACGTGGCAGATACAAAGGAAACTGATTTTAATGCTGTTTTACAAAATCAAGTAGTTTCAAATTATGCCGGGGCAAAATATGAAAATGCAGAAAGCGAAAGGCAGAGTGATAATTATACCTATGGGAGATTTCTGTTTATTGGACTACTACTTAGCTTGCTATTTATGGTTTTTCTGACCTTGGTTATTTATTACAAGCAGATTACGGAGGGATATAGTGACCGATACAATTTTGAAGTCATGCAGAAAGTAGGGCTTGACCGAAACGAAATATCGGCAATAGTCCGCAAAGAAATTCGGACTATGTTTTTCTTCCCGCTGTTTATGGCGGTTATCCATTTGGCTGTTTCACTTTATGCAGTTGCTATGCTGCTTTCCACGCTGGGGCTGACAAACATTTTGGTACTTTTGCTCTGCGCTATTTCAATATCTTTGTTGTTTGTTTTTATCTATATAGCAATGTATTTCAGCACCGCAAGAACCTATTACAGAATAGTGACAAACTGATTGAAAGGAGTAAATATGAGTTTTAATTTTGGAATTATTTTTGCTGTTATCTGCATTATTGGTGGTTTGCTTATGTTTATCTTATATAAGCCGTTTTGGTGGCTGATGAAGAAAAAGGAAATGCCCGATCATTACAAATGGTATTTGCGTATACCGGGAATTTTGCTTATCTTGTTTGGCATTGGCATTGTCGCCATAAGTATTATTAACGATTTCATGTTTTGATTAAGGGGTGCAATCCCTCAACAATAAATGGTACGGGAAATGAGAAAAAGGCTCACTAAAAAAACAAAGATAATATTCTGTATGCTAAGTGCTATAATTTTTGCCCTACTCATTTGGACGATATGGGGAAATACGGCGTTGACAGTGAATAACATAAAAATTTCAAGCAGCCGTATTCCCGCCGTATTTTCCGGGTTTCGGATAGCACAGGTATCAGATTTACACAACGCAGAATTTGGGAAAGGCAATAAAAAGCTGCTGGAATTGCTATCAGAAAGCAAGCCGGACATTATTGTAATAACCGGGGATTTCGTGGACGCAGGACATACAGATATTGACGTGGCTTTTGATTTCGCAAAAGTGGCGGTTAATATTGCGCCTGTCTACTATGTGACAGGGAACCACGAAGCAAGAACAGCTTATAGAAAACTGAATGATAAAGTGATCTGCCGCACGACGGCAAAAGAAAAAAGCCGTCGTATGATAGCTGCTCATAAAACAGTATCAATCAACAAACTGAAATAGGGTAGCTGTCATACAGGGTGCAGGAAAAGACGAGTGAGAAGCGATTGCTTTTTACCCGTCTTTTTTCTGCCTGTTACGCAGTAGAAACGCGATTTCGACGATAAAGGTATAAAACCCTTAACTTGCCTTAAATGCGCTCTGAAAGCCGCATAAAATCAAGGGATTTTTATCTCTAAATGCGAACATACAACAATGAATTGAGAGCGCAAGCGGTCTATCCGATTGCGCTCTTGATTACCCCATAGCAAGGACAGGGAAAACCGTCAAGGACGCGAAGCGCGAAGTTTATCCTTGACGGCTTTCTCTGGCTTTGCTACTCGTTACCTGTCAAAACGGAATTGCAGGATAGCTTTGATAAGCTGTGTTTTCAAACGTTCTTGAATATCGTCGTTGATATGTCCCCGGTATTTTGACAGATACTTAATGCGTGGACTGTAATGCTGTAAAACAAGTTCAATCGCTTCTGGCTCTCCGGCAATCGCTTTTTCAATGACATCAAAGGGTACCAATTTTTTGTTCCTCATCTTTTGACTTTAACCATTCCTTTCTTAACTGATTCAATGCTGCGTGCTTCCAGTAATTCGCTGTACTTCTGGAACGTCCATATTCATTCCCGATTTTTGTATCGGTATAGCCCAGAAAGAAATACATCAGCAAGACAGTACGCCGCTGTTCTGGAAGTTTGGAAAGAACATTTGCTAACCATTCACTTGCAACAATAATCTCCTGTCCTTTCACGACAAAGACAGTTGGCTTGTCATACTGCTCAAAGTAATTATCTGTTGTAAACGGTTCAAAGGACGTTTCGGACATCAGATAGTCAAGTGATACTTCGTGCTTCTGTTTCCGTCCAAAATCGCGGTATGCACTGATTGCCGCATTACGGAGAACAATCTTACAAAAAGCAGCAAAAGAATATTCGACACACTCCATGAATTGTTCAGAATACTTCATTGTTTCATCACCCCCTTTCTTCCCAGTAGGGGGCTACTACAACAAACGCCCATGCAGCACAGAGCTACATAGGCGTTTGAATAATGTGATTTATAAAAGTATGTATGATGTACTGATAGTTCATATTCATGGGCAGAAATTTCCGTTGTGTTGGTTAGGCTTTTTTTAACGAGTTTGATAATGCTTGTATAATGGCAAGTAACATAATAAAACCTCCGTCTAAAAAGAAAAAGCCGATAGCCGCTATATTTCAAGCGTGCTATCGGCTCTGCGTCTGTGCGTCTGGCTCTTTAATAACTGATATATTTAGGTGTTTTACATTGATTAGTGTTTCATGCTTGCATTTCGGGCAAAATAGTGGAAATCGTTCAAGTACCGTATCTTCTCGTACTTTTAACCGTGTTTTATTACCACAGATGGGGCATAGTATCCAATTATCTAAATTCAATAACACCACCTCAATCCTCAACTGTAAATATTTCTTCGATTGCAACTCCAAAGACTTTCGCTATATTCCATGCGAGTACCAATGAGGGATTGTATTTTCCTTTTTCGAGATTGCCTATTGTTTCGCGACGAACTCCGACTTTAGAAGCAAGTTCTTCTTGTTTCATGTCAAAACGCACACGATATTCTTTTATCCTATTTTTAATCATTATCTGCCCCTTTTCGTTCTTTCCATTCCAAAATAATAAGTGCAAGAGTAACTGCAAAACTCAATCCAAAGGACATAGGGACAGCTTTAGTTCCGTCGTAAACATAGGAACATACAAACATAAAAGGAACAAGAGAAATCATTTCTGACATAAATGCAAACGTAGCTGCTTTCTGGACATTAAGTCGAAAAAACTCATCGGGGATTACCCAAAAATATCGAATGTAATATGCAAATCCCAAAAATCCATATAACCCAGTATTCTCGGTACACCAACCTAAAATAGCTATTAGTGCCAAGAGAGATAAAAATCCTAAATAGTTGATTTTTTTCATAGTAGTTTTCCTCCTTTTTTGTGGTGTATTTCGCACTTTATGTTATAAATATACCACATAAGAAGTTTCGTGTCAAGCGTTAATAAAGGTACTGGAAATAGAGGAAACATGAACAGGGGGGCGAATAGCTTATCCGTAACTAAACAACAAGTTAGAAAGCGTTATAATCTTTGCAGTTTGCAATTTTTTTCTTTCGCTTTTGTTTGGCATTTTAGAAACTTTTCCGTAGTAGGAGATAAGAAAAAATTTTTGAAAAAATTCTCTCAAAACTTCGGCAAAATTGCTCTGTGTGGTGTTGTAGGTATTGAGAGGAAAAGCAGTGGGTTTGGGAAACTTCCCAACAAGCAAAAATCGCCCGCTGTCGGCAGACAGAAAACGGACGATTTTACGGAAAGGGTACCTCTTTCCTATGCTTGCTCCGAAACTTATCACTTTAATAAACATAGAAAGGACGGGAAAGGAATGGAAAGGAAACGGAAAATCAAGGACGGGCATATCGTGGTGAAAAATCCGCTATATCAAGAAATGCCAAAACAGGAAGTAGCGATAAAATCCGGCAGGACGCTCTACCGCTTTACGGGAAGCTATGACGGAGAAAGGAGCCTGCCCCACAAGGTTCTGCGCCTTATGGGACAGGAAAAAGCAGAAAAAGATGTTGAAGAATGAACGGGAAGCCGCTATAATAGCTTCAAGCAATCCTGTATTGGCAGACTGCCCGCCGACGAAAGGAGCAGAAATTATGTTAAGGCAGTCTGACAAAATTACCGCCCTCTATTGCCGCTTATCACGCGATGATGATATGACAAATAGACGTAAAGCCAAGTGATTTTTTTCGGCATCCATAGGGGATGCCGTTTTTCTATTATTGGATAGCCCCGACAAATTTGTAGTAGATGGTAATGCGCTTTTCCTTACCCTTGCGGCAGCGCCCCATACCTGGCGTTTCGTAAATCGTAATCCGGTCAATCAGTTCATGAAGCATGAAGCGGTCGAGTTTTTCAAAGCTGGTGTATTTTCGGATAAGGTCAGCGAAGCGGTCAATATCGGCCTTAGTATCCCGAACCTTTTCCAGTGCCTTTTCCATCTCTGCAATGTTCGCTTTCAGCGTTCATAGGTTTTCAGAAACAGCGCCATGCCGGAGAGCATAGACGCACGGAGGGAGATGGACGCGCCGTGCCATGTGCTGTCCAGTAATACCAGCAGGCGGGAAAAAGCCGCTCCGCCCAGCAGACGGTAGGCGTTGATGATTGCGCGGGTAGAGAGGATTTCATAAGCGTCACCGCTTTTCTTATCCAGCACCCACACAAAGCCCGCCGCCTCCACAAGCCGCTTGATTTCCAGCACCTCCGCATCCGTGCCGGACTCCAGCAGGGCTTTTGTTGCGTGGGAGAGCCGCAGCCGGCCTTTGGACTGATCCAGCTTGAAATACAGTTCGGCTTCCTGCTCGTAACTCAAACCGGTATAAATCAGGCAGGGGACGGTTACATTGCCGCCGTCTGCCATCTTCCGCATGGCGGCGATCCGGTGCTGCCCGTCCACCACGTTAAATTTGCCGTCCCGGAAGCTGACTACCAGAGGGGTCAGCAGGCGGTCAACGTCCTCCGGCTCCACGGGCCGCTGGTAGGGCAGGCCGGAAGTAAGCTGGTTGCTGGATAAGTCGCGCTGTACGCCGGGGTTCGCATACTGTGTTTCTGTTAAAAGGTTCTGCTGTTCCGTGCGCTCCGTACCGGGCGGACGGCGTTTTTTTCGATAACTGCTCATACATTTATTGTCCTTTCCATTTGATTTAATAAGTCCGCCATTGCGGAAGAAATGCTTTCAAAACGCTGCCGGACAAACTCAAACTGCACTTTGGAGATGTGGGGGAACACGATAGTACAAAAGGGGTCGTGATACCACGCGAAGCCTTTATGAAAGGTCTGCACAAAGCCGTCAATGTCTGCCAGGAGCGTATCCGGCGTGTAGCTGCAATCCTTGTCGGGATTTTTCAGGTCGGCTATGGATTCCTCCAAGGTGTCATAGTGCTTGTCGCCCAGCGAATAGGGGACAGTGGGCGGCGCTTCCATGACCGGCTCAGAGGGGTGTTCCGGCTCCTGCGCCGGTTTGGTCTGCCTGGGAGGTGCCAATGGCTGAATTTTATCTTCTGGTTTGATTTCCTCAGCCGCCTGCTGTATAATTCCGTGTCCCCGCTGTTCAGCCTCCTGCATCGGTTCAGGTTGTCTGTAAAGTTCTGCCGGCTGAAATTCATCAACAGACTTAATTTTTCCGGCGGCCAATTCATCTGCTGCCTGTCCTTGATATTCCGGTTTTAGACGGGATAATTTCAAGGCGTTCTGCTTTGTGATTTTGCTTCCCGACTTCTGGATAATATCTTTTGCTTCTTCTGTCAGGTTTTTTGCGGTTTGAATTTGCCGCCTGACGGTACTTGGGGCAACTCCTAACTTTTCTGCTGTGTCATCCACAAAAGATTTGGAAAAATCAGATGTGCATTTTGCACATCTGATTTTTTCGCTTTTCCGGTCGCCGCCGTTTTTTGCATATGGATTGAGCATTTCATAGATTTCCTTGCGCCGCAGAAGCAGCTTTCCAAACTCCAGAGTTTCCAAATCGGCCCGCACAAAGTTCTCGTCTATCTCGGCAAGTTCCGCCTGTAAACCCTCCAGGCTGCTGACATTGCACTCGATTTCCGCCCAGCCAAGCAGCTTTGCCGCTTCTAGCCGGTGCAGTCCGGCAATCAGGATATAGTCCCGGTCAACCGTGATGGGGTTTAACAGCCCTAGGGCAGATTGGATACGTCCCTTTTGCGCCGAGCTATACGGCGGGTGCGCCATGACGCTAAATGAGTTTGAAAAGTTCATTCTAAACCGCGGGTATCTGTACGACACCAAAGAGGAATTGAAAGCCGAATATGATCGGTCTTGGAAAGCCAGCCACGGAATCATGGTAACGGCGGAAGAGTTCGCGGCGGAGGTCAAAAGCCGCGTGAAGTGGGACAAGACGCTGGACACGTCGAAATTGTAGACCCGAAGCGGCACGCGTATCCGGAAGAGACCAGAGAACTGGCGATCAAAATGTACTACGGCGGGATCAGCGGCTGCGGCGTGGGAAAAATACTGGGAATGAACAAATCCGATGTGGCAAATTGGATAAAAAAGAGCGCGAAGAATGATGTGGAAAAGTGCAAAACTCTTTGCGCGCCTGAGACGTTAGAGCTGGATGAGCTGTACTGGTTCCTGGAACGCAAGCCCCGCACGGAAACGCGGGAAAACATCTATATCATGACGATGGTGTGCAGGGAGCCACGACAAATTGTAGGTCATGTGGTGAGTGTGGACAAGTCTTCCCGGACAATCCAGCAGATGGTGGATGCAGCCCCAGAGGCTCGGAAGTACTGCACGGATGGGTATAGCGGCTATCTGGACATGATCTTCCCTGGAAAGCACATCTTCAATGCCCATAACAAAAGTGATACCTTCACAGTGGAAGGCGTCAACGCTGACCTGCGGCATTATATCCCGACTTTGGCACGGCGCAGCAGGTGCTTTCCCAGAAAGCTGGAGAACCTTCAGTCCATTCTTACTGTTTTCGTTCGCGCTTATAACCGCTTTGGCGCACAGAAAAGCCGTTATCTCTCCCGCCATCCTGGGGCTGCCGTCCCTTTTTCGCTCTTTGACTTCCTTTAACTCCGCCTTTGGACACTCCCAGTGCCCCCTCTGCCTTGACAAATCCGGGCTGTTGGGATACAATAACAACCAACAAAAAGGAAAGAGGGGTCTGGTATGGGAACGTGTGCGGAAAACAGGAAAAGCGTGCCGGCGCTGTTTGGCAGCGCTGTGTTTAACGATGACGTAATGCAGGAACGGCTACCCCGGGATGTGTACAAATCCCTGCGCAAAACCATAGATGAGGGCAAGGATCTGGATCTCACCGTGGCAAACGCCGTGGCCTCTGCCATGAAGGACTGGGCGGTGGAGCAGGGGGCCACCCACTATACCCACTGGTTCCAGCCATTAAACGGCATTACCGCCGAAAAGCACGACAGCTTTATCTCCCCCACCAGCGACGGCCGGGTAATTATGCAGTTTTCCGGCAAGGAGCTGATAAAGGGGGAGCCGGATGCCTCTTCCTTCCCTTCGGGAGGCCTGCGGGCTACCTTTGAGGCCCGGGGCTACACGGCCTGGGATCCCACCTCCTATGCCTTTGTAAAGGGGGATTCCCTGTACATCCCCACAGCCTTCTGCTCCTACAGCGGGCAGGTGCTGGATAAAAAAACGCCCCTTTTACGCTCCATGGAGGACTTAAGCCGCCAGGCTGTGCGCATCCTGCGGCTGTTCGGAGATGACAAGACAAAGCAGGTGATCACTACTGTGGGGCCGGAGCAGGAATATTTCCTCATTGACCGGGCGCTTTACGAAAAACGGGCGGATCTGCGCTTCTGCGGGCGCACCCTTTTCGGCGCCCAGGCGCCCAAGGGGCAGGAACTGGAGGATCACTATTACGGTTCCATCAAGCCCCGGGTGCAGGCCTTTATGAAGGAACTGGACGAGGAACTGTGGAAGCTGGGCATTTTAGCCAAAACAAAGCATAACGAGGTGGCCCCGGCCCAGCATGAGCTGGCCCCCATTTTTACCACCACCAATATCGCCTGCGACCATAACCAGCTTACCATGGAAGTGATGAAAAATGTGGCTACCCGGCATGGGCTTACCTGCCTGCTGCACGAGAAGCCCTTTGCCGGGGTCAATGGCAGCGGCAAGCACAATAACTGGTCTATTTCCACAGACTCCGGGAAAAACCTGCTGGAGCCGGGGAAAAAGCCGGAAGAAAACCTTTTGTTTTTGCTGATTCTGGCGGCGGTTATCAAGGGCGTGGACGAATATCAGGATTTGCTGCGGATTTCCGTAGCTTCTGCCGGAAACGACCACCGGCTGGGGGCAAACGAGGCGCCTCCCGCCATTATTTCCATGTTCCTGGGAGACGAGCTGACCGCCATTCTGGCGTCCATTGAAGAGGGCAGGCCCTATGAGGGCGCTCCTTCTAAAAAGCTGGAAACCGGGGTGCATGTGCTGCCGGACTTAAACATGGACACCACTGACCGCAACCGCACCTCCCCCTTTGCCTTTACAGGCAACAAATTCGAGTTCCGCTCCTTAGGCTCTGCCATCTCCATCGCCTGCCCCAACATTATGCTCAACACCATTGTGGCGGAGGAGCTGCGGCAGTTTGCGGAATTCCTGGAAGGCCCCGGGGAGCTTGCCCCCCGGGTGACGGAACTGGTGCGCAAGGTGGTGACAGCCCACAAGCGCATTATCTTCAATGGCGACGGCTACTCCCCAGAGTGGGTGGAGGAGGCAAAGCGCCGGGGGCTTCTCAACCTGCCCACCACGGTGGACGCTTTGCCCCGGTATCTGGATCAGAAAAACATCGAGCTGTTCGCCCGACATAAAATCTATACCGAGGCGGAAATGGAGGCCCGGTATGAGACGATTATGGAGGAGTATGTAAAAACCCTGCACATCGAGGCCCTCACCATGATTGGCATGGTGCGCCAGGAGGTGCTGCCTGCTGTGAGCCGGTATGTGCAGGGCCTGGCGGAGGCGGTAAACGCCAAGCGGCAAGCCGTAAGCTCCCTGCCCTGCAGGGCGGAGGCTGCCCTGATTGAAAAGCTTTCCGGGCAGATGGACAAGGCCTTTGAGCTGGTGGAGTATCTGGACGAAAAGCTGGGGAACCCCCGTTCCCGCAGCGTGAACATACTCTCTGCCGCCACCTATTACCGGGACGTGCTGGTGCCTGCCATGGAGGATCTGCGGGGCGCGGTGGACGCTATGGAGATGCATGTGTCGGCAGAGTGCTGGCCCTATCCCACCTATGCGGACTTGATGTTCCGGGTGTAGCGGTTAAATGTACTCTCCCGCCCTACGGGCGGGGGAGTACACGGACGACACTGTTCCGGGTGCAGCGGTTAAATGTAAGGCTTATCACAACATAATGGGAAGCGGCCCGGGGCGCGTCCTCCGGGCCGCTTTGTGCGCGAAAGGGAGAGGAACATGGCAGACAGCAGGCTTTTTAAAATGCTATACTACCTTTTGGACAAGGGCCGCGCCACCGCTTCCGAGCTGGCGGAAAAATTTGAGGTTTCCCAGAGGACGGTTTACCGGGATGTGGAGGCTTTAAGCGGGGCGGGCATCCCGGTTTACGCCGAGCCGGGGCGGAAGGGCGGCATCTGCCTTTTGCGGGGATTCACCCTGGACAGGGCCGCCTTTTCCCGGGAAGAAAGGCAGGAGGTGCTGGCGGCAGTGCAGGGCATTGCTGCCACAGGGTATTCGGGAAAAGAAACTCTGGCAAAGCTGTCGGCGGTTTTTCAGGCTGATATGGAAAACTGGCTGGAGGTGGACTTTTCCCGCTGGGGAAACAGCGGCAGCGACAAGGAGAAGTTTGAAGGGCTGAAAACAGCCGTGATACAGCACAGGGAGACGGAGATTGTCTATGAGAGCAGCTATGGCCAAAGGAGCCGGCGCACCATCCAGCCCCTGAAGCTGTGCTATAAGGACGCGGCCTGGTATGTAAAGGCTTTCTGCCTGGAGCGGCAGGACTTCCGCGTTTTTAGGCTGAACCGCATCGTAAGCCAGAAAGTGACGGGAAGGGTTTTTGTGCCGCAGCCGTATCCGGAGCCGGACAGCGCTTCCCAGCCTGCATACCAGCGGATTTCCCTTTTGTTTGCCAAGGAGGCGGCATATCGGGTGTATGACGGGTTTGACGAGACGCAGATGGAGCGCCGGGAAAACGGGGATATCCTTGCCCGGGCGGAATTGCCTGTGGACGCCTGGTTGATTGGATACCTGCTGTCTTTCGGAACCCTGGTGGAGGTAGTGGAGCCGAAGTATCTCAAGAAAATCCTGGCCGGGGAGGCGAAAAAAATTTACGAAAAAAATAAACCATGACAGAGGGTGTCAGGGTATATATGGTATCCTATAGCCATAGCAGACAGCTAAAAAATCTTAGAACGGAGGAGAGAGACATGCAGGAAATGAACCCAAAATTCTGCCAGTGCTGCGGGATGCCTTTGGGAGAGGGAACGGACATGCAGGGCACAAACGCTGACGGCAGCAAAAACGGGGACTATTGCAAATACTGCCTGGACAAGGGAGCCTTTACCTTTAACGGCACCATGGAGGAGATGGCCGCCTTCTGCGCGCCCAAAATGGCTGCCGCCAATCCGGGCATGACAGAGGAACAGGCGGAAAAGGCTATGCTGGAGTGGTTCCCTACCTTGAAGCGCTGGAAAAAATGAACAGGCAGGAAAGAAGCAGGGCTTGGGTTTTCCAAAGCCCTGCTTTCTTCGTGCTGTTTAGAGCAGCCTCTAGGGCAGCCGGGGGGTGCGGGTGAAGATTTCCGGCTTGCCCACATATTCCATGCTGGGATAAATAATATCCAGGAACTCATCGGGAAAATAGTAATCAAAAAACTGCTGGATGCCTGTGGAGGCGGGGACGCCGTTTATCCGCTCCGACTGGCGGAACACAGCGCCGGCAGAGAGAAGAATGTCTATTGCCATAAAGATGGAAACGCCGATGGTTAAGGCGCGGCCCAGCTTTTTGGGAATGCGCTCAATGGCCCGGGAGAGAACCGGATACAGGTCTTTCAGCCAGATAAGCCCCAGCACGCCCCAGAAGAAGGAATACATCAGGTTGGTGCGGCCGCTGACATTTAAGACAGAATCGCTGTACTCCCAGGAGACTGTGCCAAAAAGGGACTGCTGCAAAAAGCTGCACAGGTATTCAAAGGCTCCGCCAATAAACATGCTGGCTATGAAAATCAGCACGTCCCGCTGGTTATACATCTTATAGAGGAACAGGGTGATGGCTACAGCCCCAAAGCCGTATACCAGGATGAAAGGCCCCAGCACCACGCTGACCCGGAGCTGGAACTGGTGGGGCGGCACCACCAGGGCATAAACTGTCTCCAGGCAGAAGCCAGCCACGTTCCCGATCATGAAAATCCAGAAAAGCTTCTGGAAGCAAAGCCCATAGGCAAAGGGGCGCTCTGCCCCCTGGGGCAGTTTTCCCTCGTATACTGCCACGGCGTTTTCGCTGCGGCGGCGGATAGCCTCAGAGGATTTGCGGCGGAACACGTTTACATTCTGCCGCAGGGCCTCCAGCTCCTCATTGTGGCGCAGGGAGTGGAGATCCGGGAAAGCCTTTAAGAGGCGCTTGTGCAGATAATTTGCCTGCAGGCCCTTTTCGTACTTTTCTTTCAGGCGGGCTGCTTCTTTCTGCCAGTCCTTCTCCAGATCCTGCACAGCGGCGGCCCCGGTGTACAGCCCCTGCCCCAGGCGGTCGGAGCCGGCCCGGAGCTTCATGGAAACGTATTCCAGGTTTTTCAGCTTCCGGTTCAGGCCCGCAATAGACACCACCGTAACCACGAAGTCGGCAAAGAGCAGGGAGAGCATAACCGTGAGCAGCACCCAGCCAATGGAGCGGGGGATCTTGTTTGCCAGCATCCCGGCAAAGGGCATAACAAACCGCACCACTGCCGCCCCTGCCAGACCCCAGACAATGGCAAAGCTTAAACACACATAGCCCCCGATGTTGTGGGGCTTATCGGAGTAATCCCACCATTTCTGGTGGAAAACCTTTTCCAGCAGAAAGCCTGCCAGCCACTCCAGCCCTGTGCCCAGAAACATGGAGCCTACAATGAGCACAGCCAGGTTGTCCCCAAAGGGCTTCATAAGGAAGTCAATAGTGAGAACTCCCAAGCCATATATGGGGCACAGGGGGCCATTGAGAAAGCCCCGGTTTACAAACCGTTTTTCTTCAACGGCGGCATAGACCACCTCGCTGCACCACCCTAAAAAGGCAAATGTAAAAAAACACCACAAATAGATATACATAGATTTTTCAGGCTCCCTTTTTATCATACAGCATATTGAATGGCAAAGGCGCTTGAAAATTGGCTTCTGTCAACTTTCAAGCAGGCGGCTTATTTTAAGGCAACACCGCACAATTCCTTGCTTCCGCCTTATGCGGTATTGTCTTAACTATAGCACAAAACAGGAGGGCTTTCCAGCAGAATTTTGCGCCTGTAAAAATGGCGGCTTTGTAATCTCTTTGTTGCTTGACAAAGGAAGATTCTGGCTATACAATAAGTAGTGTAAGGATGACCCCCTCTCAACAGATACAGGGGTTCCGCCTTACCCAACCCTCTAACTATATTTCCCAGGTCCGGCAATATCCCAGCCCGGGCACCTCCGGGGGCTTTACCACTCCCGGAGGCTTTCGGGCCGGGCGGAAAATGCAGGCGGCGCATGGCTTTCATGCGCCGCCTGCATTTTCCTTGTGATTATGTATCTATGGAGATGATTTCCGGGAAATCCTGGGTAAGCTCTACCAGCTTTTCCGCGTCAAAGTCCAGAGGGAAGAGCACATCCATTTTGGCCTCCACCGCTTTGTCTTTCCCCACGCTGAGATGGGTGGAGATGACCCGCACCTGCATTTCTGTGAGGGCGGCGGCAATCTGCTCTGGGGCCGCGCCCCCCTCCCTTACCCGCAAGTGCATCCGGCCCATCTTTTTTTCCTTCACCAGATGCATGGTGTGATGGAACACGTATTGCAGCACCAGCAGAATAATCGTGCTGCCTATCCCTAACACCCACATGCCTGCGCCGATGGTCATGCCAATGCCCAGGGTGGCCCAGACGCCTGCCGAGGTGGTGATGCCGGTGATGTTGGTTTTGCGGTTGAGGATAATGCCTGCGCCCAGAAATCCCACGCCGGTGACAACGCCTGCCGCCACCCGGGAGGCGTCCACCTGGACGCTGTCATAATGCACCACGTCAAAAAAGCCGTATTTGGACACGCACACCATCAGGGCCGCCGCCATGGAGACAATGGTGTGGGTGCGGATGCCTGCCTTTTTCAGCCGGGCCTCCCGCTCCGAGCCGATTGCCAGCCCGCACAGCGCCGCCACGATTACCCGCAGGAGATAATCGCCTTCTGTCAGAATAAAGCTGCCCCAATCCATGACCATTCCTCCTTAACCATAAACATACTTTATAGGAATCCATATTATACTTGCTTTCAGAAAAAATGTCAAGTTTTGCGAAAACATTCTGGCAAAACTCCACAGTTTTTTGTGATAAAGAAAGCAGCAGAGAGCCAAGCTGTGGCACCCTGCCGCTTTGAAGGGATGAAATTTCTGCGAATTTACTGTGCAGCCCTCCGGCATTTTTGTACGTCTGAAAATTTGGGAGAAGGCCAGCGCAAAGAACCGGGCCTGCTAAGCCGTGGGTTTCCGGCACCCCGGTGCGTCTTAAAAGTTTTTGGGGATCCATAAGGGGATTTTTACAAAAATCCCCTTATGTCCCGGAAGCCGCAGGACCTCACTCGGCAAGGTGCTCCTCTGTCCACTGGAAGGCAGCTTCGCACACAGCCTTTACGCAGCCTTCGTCCAGGGGGCTGCGCAGGCCTGTGGCGTGGGCCAGATCCACAAAAGTCTTGGTGCCGCCCAGGCGCACAAAGGACATATACTTCTCCCAGGCAGCCTTGGCATTTTCCAGGGACAGGGCAAAAACCTGTAGGGACATGACCTGAGCCATGCAGTAGTCAATATAGTAGAAGGGATAGAGGTAAATGTGGAGCTGCCGCTGCCAGCCCGCGCCCCGGCCATAGAAGGGAAGGCCGTCAAAGTCGATATAGGGCCGGTAGAGCTTCTCCAAGCGCAGCCAGGCTTCGTTGCGCTGCTGGGGGGTATACTCGGGGTGCAGGTACATCTCCTCCTGGAAATGATCCACCAGGCAGCCGTAGGGGATGAACAGCAAAGCGTCCTCCGCATGGGAAAGCTCGTATTTATCTGTCAGAGACCCAAAGAACAGGTGGTGCCAGGGGGCGGTTAAAAACTCCATGCTCATGGAATGGGTTTCCGCGCCCTCCATGGTGGGGCAGCGCAGGGCATGGATATCTACAGTTTGGCCCGCGATATAGTCGGCAAAGGCGTGGCCCGCCTCGTGGGTGAGCACGTCCACGTCCCCGGAGGTGCCGTTAAAGTTGGAGAAGATAAAGGGATAGCCGTAATCCTCTAAACCTGTGCAGTAGCCGCCAGGGGCCTTGCCCTCCTTTGCCAGCACGTCAAACAGATCGTTTTCAAACATCATGTCAATGAAAGAGGCCGTTTCCGGGGAAAGCTCCTGATACATTTTCTTTCCCGCCGCCATAATTTCCTCCGGCGTGCCCTGGGGGGTGGCAGAGCCATCCTTGAATTTCAGGGCGTTGTCGTGGAACTTGAAGTCGGAAATGCCCAGGCGCTTTGCCTGGCGCTCTTTCAGCTTCAGGGTCAGGGGCACTAAGTCCTGCACCACCTGCTGCCGGAAGGCCGCTGCTTGGGCCGGGGTGTAGCAGTTGCGCTGGCGGCGCAGGGCGCCTAATTCCACAAAAGTTTCAAAACCCAGGGCCTTGGCCTGCTGGGTGCGGTTTTGCACCAGCTTGTCGTATAGCTCATCGAACCGGGCGCGGTTTTCATCGAAGAAGCCGCCTTCCGCTTCCAGGGCGGCCCGGCGGGTGGCCCTGTCTGTGCTTTCCTTATAGGGGCCAAGCTGGGCAATGGTCATCTCCTTGCCCATAAAGGGCACCCGGGCGCTGGCATACAGCTTCTGGTATTCTGTGGTGAGCCTGTTCTCCTCTTGCATGAGGGGGATGATTTCCGGGGAAAAAGATTTCAGTTCCATCTCCAGGTTTAAAAACAGCAGGGAACCCAGCTCTTTTTCCAGTTCCGGGCGCAGGGGGGATTCCACCAGCGCCTTATGGAAGGCCTGAAGCTTTTCCTCCAGCAGAGGGGCCTGCTCGTCGTGGTAGGCCTGCTCTGCCTCATAGAAGGCGTCGCGGGTGTCCACTGTGTTGCGGATGGAGCAGATGGTGGCCTGTGTGCTTACATGGGACAGAAGCTGCTCCTGCTCCTTGTAGACTGCCACCTGCTCCGGGGCAGTCTGTGCGGCTTTCAGCCGGGCGGTGAGGGCTTCCAGATCCCGGTAAACCTGGGGATAGTCCGGCCGTTTGTAGGGCATATCGGGGAATTTCATAGCGCGCATCCTTTCTTTTCTGTTTGCTTTGAGTATACTGCCCTGAGGGGCGCAAAGTCAAGAAAACTTGCGGGAATTTTTGGTGAATCTTTGTGTTTACAAAATGTTTAGCAAATTGACATGCACTGTTCAGAGAAATGTCACATTTATGGGGTATCATAAGGTCGTGGTCAAAGGAAGCGCGGCACAAGCTTTACGCAAAGCCGTCTTAGGAAGCCACAAACTCTTTTTCATCATATCCTCATTTTAACTCCTTACTTCCTCTTAGAAGAAGCCGGCAGGACACCCACCTGTCGGCTTCTTTCCTTTGCACCCGGCGGCATTTGTTTAAACCTCGCAATTTTCAGTTGATTTGTATAGGAAAATAGTATATAATGTTAGAGTATGTTTGCACAAGGCAGCCGCACATGTCCTTAGAAGCTGTACCGATAGGATTGGTGCGAAGATTTTTGAGGAAATTTTGTGGGGTTCAAGGCGGAAACCGCAAGAAATACTTGCGTATTTCGAGGATTTCCAACACTGAAGCCCGCTAAATTTCCCGAAAAGGTTTGTGCAGGAGCCTATTGGTACAGCTTCTTAATTTAAGGGGCTGTATGGTTCCGCCGGTGCAAACACCCGTTGAAAATCGCGCCCTGGAAGGAAGGATACACGTTATGGATATAAACAAAAAAGAGCAAATCGCAGAGTTGAACCTGCCCCGCACCATCCATCTGGTGCCTTTAGACATCATAAACGGCTTTTCCGTGCGCCCCGGGTTTTACGAAATAAACGGGGCCACCGCCATTCCCGGCGGCGTGAACTTTACGGTGCATTCCTTCAGCGCCACGGGGATTGAGCTGGTGCTGTTCCACAGGGGGGAGAAAGAGCCTTACGCAGTGCTGCCCTTTCCCCAGCACTACCGTATCGGCAACGTGTATTCCATGATCGTGTTTAAGCTGAACATGGAGGAATTTGAATACGTCTACCGGGTGAGCGGGCCTTACGACCCGAAAAAGGGCCTTATCTTTGATTCTACCAAGGATCTGCTGGATCCATACGCCAAGGCTGTTTCCGGCCAGCGGGAGTGGGGCAAGGGAGATTTCTGGCAGGAGAACAGCTATCGCGCCCGGGTGGTGAAGGATGACTTTGACTGGGGCAACATGAAGTCCCCCCTGATTCCCATGGAAGACCTGATCATTTACGAGCTGCATGTCCGGGGCTTTACAAAAGACCTTTCCTCCGGCGTGTTGCACCCCGGCACCTTTGAAGGCCTGATGGAAAAGCTGCCCTATTTAAAGGAACTTGGGGTCAACGCTGTGGAGCTGATGCCCATTTTCGAGTTTGATGAAATGCAGGACTCCCGCATGGTAGACGGGCAGATGCTCTATAACTACTGGGGCTACAGCACCGTCAGCTTTTTTGCACCCAACACCAGCTATACTGCCAGCCAGGAGTATAACCGGGAAGGCAACGAACTGAAAAAGCTGATCCGGGAGTTTAACAAAGCAGGCATTGAGGTGTATCTGGACGTGGTGTTCAACCACACCGCGGAGGGCAACGAGCAGGGGCCTTTCTTCTCCTTCAAGGGCTTTGACAACAATATCTATTACCTGCTGACGCCGGACGGGCATTATTATAACTTCAGCGGCTGCGGCAACACCTTAAACTGCAACCATCCCATTGTCCACCAGATGATTATGAACTGCCTGCGCTACTGGGTCACCACCTACCGGGTAGATGGCTTCCGGTTCGATTTGGCCTCCATCCTGGGCCGCAACGAGGACGGCAGCCCCATGGATAAGCCTCCTCTTTTGCAGGCCATGGCTTTTGATCCCATTTTGGGGGATGTGAAGCTGATTGCCGAGGCCTGGGACGCAGACGGCCTGTACCAGGTGGGCACATTCCCTTCCTGGAACCGCTGGGCAGAATGGAACGGGCGGTACCGGGACGACATGCGCCGGTATATCAAGGGGGATCCTGGCTGCGCCCAGGCAGCAGCCCTGCGCATTGCCGGATCCCGCGACATTTATGCCGAGAATGTCCGGGAAAACGCTTCCGTAAACTTTTTCACCTGCCATGACGGCTTTACCCTTTATGATCTGTATGCCTATAACTATAAGCATAATGAGAAAAATGGCTGGAACAACACCGACGGCGCCAATGACAACAATAGTTGGAACTGCGGCGTGGAGGGGGAGACAGCAGACGGGGAAGTGAATGCCCTGCGCATGCGCATGATGCGCAACGCCTTTGCCCTCCTGATGTGCAGCCGGGGTATCCCCATGTTCCTTGCCGGCGACGAATTCTGCAACACCCAGTTTGGCAACAACAACGCCTACTGCCAGGACAACATCACCTCCTGGCTGGACTGGTCGCTGCTGGAAAAGCATCAGGACATGTTTGATTTCTTTAAATATATGATTGCTTTCCGCAAATCCCACCGCATCCTCCGGGCCAACATGAGCGGCGGGGCCTGCGGCTTCCCGGATGTGAGCTTCCATGGCATCAACCCCTGGCACAACGGGCCTTTCTCCAAGGACGATCACTATGTGGGGGTGGCTTTCGCCGGATGGGACAAGGAAGCTGGGCCTCAGCTTGTCTATGTGGCCTCTAACGCCTACTGGGAGGATCTCACCATTACCTTGCCTCCCCTGCCTGCCGGCCTTTGCTGGAATATGGAAGCAGATACCTGGGAAAGCGCCCAGTGCCCCCGCCCCTGCCCGGAAGGGCGGTTTACCATCCGCCGCCGCTCTGTAATGGTGTTTACCGCTTCGGCCTCCCATTAAAACGGCGGAAAAGCCCTTGCAGGCAAGAAAAAAACGGCACGGGATTTTTCCCCTGCCGTTTTCCCTTTTTCTGCCGGTCCGGTCATTGGATTGAGCAATCCAGATAGTGCTCCAACTCCTCGTCATCCCGCTTTCTGTCCAGATACAGCAGAAGCGCGGATAAAGAGGCTACAACGGCCGCTATCGCCGCCACAACTCCAATGAGAATAGCCAGCTTGCTCCCTTTTTTCATAAGACGGGCACCTCCAGAACTAGTATGCATATCCATACTATAATCATACTCACTTTTTGCCCAAAAGTCAACCGGAATATGCGGGAGAGGATGCCTGGGCGAAAAACCGCAGCTTTTCCAATGTCATCTTGGGCCTCAGCCAGGCCCGGGCCTGGCTGAAAACCGCATAGGGCGTGTACCACTGCCAGAAGATGTCAAAGCCCCCGCTCTCCATTTGGGACTTTGCCCCTTCATACAGACGGGGATTCCTCCCTCTAGGAGGAGTGCAGGCCAAAACGCATTTGCCTGTTTGAAACCAGCGACAAAACCGCCTGCTTGAAAATCGTACATACCGATTTTCAAGCGCGTTTACTATATTATCCAAAGGCTGCCTGGTTCTGCACAGGGCTTGCGCGCTTTTCCAGGTTGGGGAAGCGGCGCTCTATGGCCGCCAGGGAGATTTCAATGTCCTCCTCCGCTTCATTTGCGGAAAAGGCCCCCACTGTCACCATGTCCTTCTCCCGGATGGCGTTCCAGGAGAAGGTAAGCCCTACATAGGGGGAGCAGCGGCCCGCTGCCATGGACTTGATGGTCATCACAGGCTTTTTGGCGTTGTGGATAATGGAAGCCACTGTCTCAATCTCCACCTGCATTAAAAAGCCCATGCAGTTGAAAATCTGGATATATGTCTGGACATCGTAGCCGTTTTTGTCGGAATAGACCACCAGCTCCGGCATATGGGCGGAAAGCCCCGGCACCATGCCCGCGTCCCGCACCATCTTGGTGTAATCGTCCAGCCGGGGAATCTGCCCCAGGTTTTTGTTCACAAGCTGTTCCACGCAGGAGTGGTGCAGCAGGCACAGCTTTGCCCCCCGGCTGGCGGCAGCCTTTACCATGCGCTCCGCCTCCCGGCGTGCTTCAGGGGTGTCGTCCACATTCAGGGTGGGGGTGTCTATCATGACAATCTCCCGGCCCATATGCTGTTCCGTCTCCTTCACAGCCTTTGTCAGCTCTGGGGAAAGGCCGAAGGGGGCCATAATGCTGTCAACCCCGTGGCGGAGATAGGCCTCCAGCACAGGCCTGAATGCCTGGGCGCTGTCATACCGGGCTTTAATCATCTCGTCGGCAGAGACGCTGGTATGGCTCCAGCCTAAGAGCCAGTTTGTGCCGATGAGCATCCGGGAGAGGGATATCCCCTCCACCTGCGTGCGCGGAAACTGCTTTTCCATAACTTTTCTGCTCCTCTCGTCTTAATTGGCCTTTTGCGGAATTTTTTCAGCGCTAGAAGACCTTGGGACGCTGGTCTCGTCTACCGACTCGGTCAGCGTTGAACGGTCTCCACCGGAGACCAACGCCCCAAACCTTGCAAGGGGCCTGACGCCCCTTGACCGCACAATCTTTCCAGCGCCATTTGTTTCCCAAGAAGGCTATATATTTTGAAGTGTGCATTTCATAAATTGTATTTTTAAGTGCGGCAGTTATACGCCTCCCCCAGCAGCACCCCTGCCGCTTCATGGAGGGAGGAAATGGTGTAATCGGGTGGGCCTATAAAGGCGGGGATTTCCATAAACCGGTTCGCAGGCAGCCAGGCTGCCGCCATGCCGGCGCTGTGGGCGCACAGCACGTCAAAGGGATGATCCCCCACATAAACGCTTTCCCCAGGGGCTGTGCCCAGCTTTTCGCAGGCAAGCTGTAAAATTTGGGGGTCAGGCTTATAGAGGTTTACCTCTTCGGAAATTACCATGCAGCCAAAGAAGCCCTCCAGCCCCATGTCTGTTAAAACCTTCCGCACGCCGCTGTGGTTGTTGCTGACAATCCCCAGGGACAGGCCCTCTGCCTGCAGCCGCCCCAAAAGCTCCTTGGCGCCGGGCATAAGCTGGTATTCCTTTTTATAGTCTCTGCCGAAAAGCTCTGTAAGGCTTTGGCAGGCTTCCTCTCCCAGGCTCAGGGCGCGGCGGTAAATGCCTGTGACATTCTCCAGGTATTCCTCATCTGCCATGCGCACCCCTGTTTCGTTCTCCTTTTGGATCTGCTGCCCTTGCCACAATTCGCTTTCAGCGTAGGCCTTCTCCGCCTCATCCATTGTAAGGGACGGGTTCTCCCGCGCCGCCAGCTCATAAACTATTTCAGCAATGGTAGGTTTTTTTATAAGCAGGGTGTTGTCAATGTCGAAAAGCGCGCAACGGTACATATGCATCAGCTCCTTTTAAAATATGCCAAACAGGCGAATCCCTTGCAGCCATCACGAGAACACCTTTTCATCCTTGCAGGCAGGCAATCCCAGGGCCAGCAGCATCCCCAGGCCTGTGAGTACCGCCAGGCACAGGTACAGCACCTGGATGTTCCACTGGTCAGTGACAAAACCCCCGGCATTTTGCAGCAGGATAATGGACACGCTGTTTAAAGAGTTTATCACAGAAAGGCCTGTGGTGGTAAGGCTTCCGGGCAGGAGGTTCCGCACCATTTTCAGGGTGATCATCTGGAACAGGGTGGAAGCAATGGCCTTGATGGACACCATCACCGCCACCACCACCAGGGCGGAGCGGGAGAACCCGTAAAACAGGAACTGGACGGTGATAATGGCAAAGCTTGCAAGCATGAGGGCCTTGCCGGAAAACTTATCCATGTATTTGTGGGAAAACAGGATGAGGGGGATTTCAATCAGCGTGCTGAAAAACAGCACCGTGCCCACTGCCCCTGTGGACACCCCCAGGCTGGAAAGCAGCACAGGGGCAAGGTTCATGTTCACCCCGGAGCACCCGGCAAACAGGAAGGCCGCCAGTACATACAGCAGGAACTGCCTGTTCTGCACCAGGGAGGAAAGAGGGGGCTTCTCCCGTTTTTCCGCTTTTTCCGCCTTCTCCTCCCCCTTCTCCTCTGTGCCCGCAAACCCCAGGGCCGTCAGGCCGCAGGAAATGAAGAGGGCGGCAAACAGCACCATGGGCGGGTAAAGCTCTACCGCCACGCCGGCGCACTGTGCGCCCACAGCATACCCCAGGGTGCCCCACACCCGCAAAGCGCCGTAGCGGTATTTACTTTGCCCGGCCATGCGCTCCGTAATAGGCATGATGGAGTTGATAAAGGACATAATAAGCCCGTCCAGCAAAAACAGCGCCCAGGTGGCCCGGCACACGGCGAACACCAGCCCCAGCACCCCCACCCCCAGAAGCAGCAGGGTGCTGATAAGCCGGGGCCTGCGGGTTAAGTCGTTTAAGTATCCCACCGCCGGCACCATGGCAAAGGAGAAAAGCCCGGAGGCCGAGATGATAAAAGACATTTCCGACGCGGACTTCCCAATGCCCGTCAGGTAAACGGAAAGCACGGAGCTGAACAGGGCCATTGCCATGAAATAGAAAAAGAAGGTCAGCACATAACAGAAATAGCTGCCCTTATACCGGGAAAAAAACTTTTTCACATTACCTCTCCTCGCTGGGAGCAAGGCCCCAGGAACCCCCTGGCCCGCGCCCGATACTCTCCTCCTTATTACAGCCGAAACCGCAGGGAATGTCAAGCCCTTTTCCAAATTTCACAAAGTTTTTCCCTTTCCCCCGGCGAAGCGCCCATGCCATAAAAAACCGCAGGGGCAGGCCCTGTCCCAAAGGCCTTTTCCTCTTGGCAGATGGGAATTTTTATGCTATACTATGGGCTGTGAAGAAAGCCCCCTGGGGGAAGAATACAAAACAAAAGAAGGAGCAGACTATGGAAATTACAAAGGACATCCGGTATGTAGGCGTAAACGACCATCAGGTAGACCTGTTTGAGGGCCAGTATGTGGTGCCAAACGGCATGGCCTACAATTCTTATGTGGTGCTGGACGAGAAAACCGCTGTGTTCGACACAGTGGACGCCCGCTTCACCCATGAATGGCTGGACAACCTCCAGAACGTCCTGGGGGACAAAAGCCCGGATTACCTCATCATCCAGCACATGGAGCCTGACCACTCCGCCAGCATCCACAGCTTTATGCAGATGTATAAAAGCACCACCATTGTCTCCAGCGCAAAAGCCTTTTCCATGATGGAGCAGTTTTTCGGCACAGCCTTTGAGGACAGGCAGATAGTAGTGGCCGAGGGGGACACCCTTTCCACAGGCCGCCACGATTTTGCCTTTGTGGCGGCCCCCATGGTGCATTGGCCCGAGGTGCTGGTGACCTATGACAGCACAGACAAGGTGCTTTTCTCTGCCGACGGCTTTGGGAAGTTCGGCGCTTTAGACGCGGACGAGCCTTGGGACTGCGAGGCAAGGCGGTATTACATCGGCATTGTGGGCAAATACGGTGCCCAGGTGCAGGCCCTTCTGAAGAAGGCGGCGGGCCTTGACATCCAGGTTATCTGCCCCCTCCATGGCCCGGTCTTAAAGGAAAACCTGGGGCACTACCTGCATCTTTATGATTTGTGGTCCTCCTACACCCCGGAGAGCGAGGGCATTGTCATCGCCTATACCTCTGTGTATGGCAACACCCGCCGGGCTGTGGAGCAGTTTGCCGAAAAGCTCAGCCAGAAGGGCTGCCCCAAGGTGTCCCTGTTCGATCTGGCCCGCTGCGACATGGCAGAGGCTGTGGAGGACGCTTTCCGCTACAACAAGCTGGTGCTTGCCACCACCACCTACAACGCGGAAATCTTCCCCTTTATGCACACCTTTATCAACCACCTCACCGAGCGCAATTACCAGAACCGCACGGTGGGCTTCATTGAAAACGGCACCTGGGCGCCTATGGCGGCGAAGGTGATGAAGAACATGTTTGCAAAATGCAAGAAAATCACCATTGCCGAGCCTACCGTCACCATCCGCTCCGCCTTAAACGCGGAGAGCAGCGAAAAGCTGGAGGCCCTGGCCCAGGAGCTGTGCCAGGATTATATCGCCCAGCATAGCGAAACTGCCGACAAGCACGACATGACCGCCCTCTTTAACATCGGCTATGGCCTGTATGTGGTGACAAGCAACGACGGCAAAAAGGACAACGGCCTGATTGTGAACACCGTCACCCAGGTGACAAACACCCCCAACCGCATTGCCGTCACCATCAACAAGGAAAACTATTCCCACCACGTTATCAAGCAGACCGGCGTGATGAATATCAACTGCCTCTCCCAGGACGCGCCCTTCTCTGTGTTTGAGAATTTCGGCTTCCAAAGCGGTCGGACGGCGGACAAGTTTAAGGGGGAAGAGGTGCTGCGCTCTGACAACGGCCTGGTGTTCCTGTCCCGGTTTATCAACTCTTTCATGTCCCTGAAGGTGGAGCAGTATGTGGACTTAGACACCCATGGCATGTTCATCTGCAGCGTGACAGAGGCCCGTGTTATCAACAATGTGGAAACCATGACATACACCTACTACCAGAACTTTGTCAAGCCCAGGCCCCAGTTAGAGGGAAAGAAGGGCTTTGTATGCAAGGTGTGCGGCTATGTATACGAAGGGGACGAGCTGCCTGACGATTACGTGTGCCCGCTGTGCAAACACGGGGCGGCAGATTTCGAGCCTATCGGATAAAAGGGAGGCAGCGCAAGGCTAAAAGGCCCTGCCGGGGTTCTGGCCCGTGTTCACACGGGGCGGCAGATTTCGAGCCTATCGGATAAAAGGGAGGCAGCGCAAGGCTAAAAGGCCCTGCCGGGGTTCTGGCCCGTGTTCACACGGGGCGGCAGATTTCGAGCCTATCGGATAAAACAGCAAACCTGAACGCATAAGGAAGCGGCCCAGGGGTTTCCCCGGGCCGCTTTTGCGCGTTTTTCTATGTGCCGCCCTCAGGTGGGCCTAAGCAGCCCGGGGCTGCCAGCAGGGCCAGGGCTGTCCAGAAAAAAAGCGCTGTGATACACATGGAAATGCCGAAAAAGGCCTGGATGCAGTATCCCAGGCACCCGGCCCCTAAAATGGCGGCGCCGGCGCTGGTCGGGGCCTGGGCAATCCAGCGCCTTGCCAGCAGGATCAGCAGGGAAAGATACGCGCCCAGGGCAAAAATGCCCTGGTGGTAGAGGATATTGAGATATTCGTTGTGGGCCGCGTCTATCTGTGCCACAATAGTCCTGCCCATCTGGCTGTCATACCGCTGGAAGGGCTTCAGACCCCCATAGAGCATGGTGTCCGGCCCAGCCCCCAGCCACAGGCGCTTTGGGATTCTTTCCAGCACCTCCCCCCAGATGTGCAGCCGCCCGGAGCCAAACCCCGGATCCGCCTGGCCCCGCAGCAGGCAGTGGGCCTCATGGAGCATCCCTGTGCCAACGTCGGCGGCATACAGCGCGGCTATCCCCAGCAGGACAGCCCCTCCCAAAAGGAGCGCCGCTGTCCTGCGCTTTTTAGGGCTTATAAACCCCGCCCCGGGCACAGCTAAAGCGCACCCGCCGAACACCCCCGCCAGCCCGGCGGAAACATCCATCCACAGCAGCACCCACAAGGAAAGCCCCAAGGGCAGGAGCAGCAAAAACCGGGCTTTCCCCCGCAGGCGCACCAGGGCATATGCCAGCATGGGGATGCAGAGGCTGTAAAAAGCGGCCACCAGATCCACGTTGCCAATGGTGCCCAAATAGGCCCCCAGGTAGGCCTTGCCCCCGTCCTGGTAGGTATATCCGGCAGGATAGAGGCCAAAGGGGTTATATCCGTACAATTGCAGCAGGCAGATAAGGCTGAACCCGCACACAGACGCCCCCAAGAAGCCTAAAAGCCGCTTGTCCGCCCTGCCATAGGCGCTCACCAGCAGGAAGCTTGCCCCGTACAGGGTGATGGGCAAGGCCCCCTCAAAGCGGGAGGCCCCCAGGACAGTGGCAGGCCAAAAGGGGGAGCACAGGGCCGAAACCCAGGTGAGGGCCAGGTAAACCAGCACAAGCCGCTGGGGCCAGGAGGTTTTCCGCAAAAGGGAAAGGGGCGAAAAGCCTTTTCCCCCTCCCAGCAAAAGGGAGCCTGCCCCCCACAGGGCCATCAGCAGGACATACCCGCCGCAGAGGAGGAAAAAGGCCCCGGCCTTTGCCTCCATAATCCTGCCGTAGCCATTGGCGTCAAAATAGAAAAGGAAAACCGTCAGCAGCAGGCAGACGTAACCTGTGGCGGCAGCGCCCGGAAGCTTCTGCCATTTTTCTCTTATCTCCATAGGGCCTTCCCCTCCCTGCCTCTGTTTTGCTTTGGTATAAGCATACCACAGAAGGGAAGAAAGGGCAAGCAAGGGCGGCCCCGGGGTGTAAAGAGTTTGCCTGTTTCTTTACAAACAGGGGGCAGTATGTTATAGTTATGAGGAAAAAACGGGAAAGGCGGGATGGTTTTGGGGGAGCGCAAGGATGGAAAACAGAAAAAGAAGGGGCCGCTGCTGGAGCCGGCCCTGAAGCGCGCGTTTTCCTATTTAAAGCCCTATAAAAAGGAATTTTCCCTGGTGGCCCTGGCCCTGTTCATCTCCACTGCCGTGGGGTTTTTGCAGCCCCTGGTGATACGGGCCATTACGGACGAGGGGATGCTGCGGCAGGACATGGGGGTCATCCTCCGCTCGGTGCTGGTGCTGGCGGTGCTGGTGCTTATCAGCCAGGGCGTCGATCTGTGGCAGACCTATATTTTCGCGGACGTACACAACAAATCCTATTACGCGGCCTTCCACCAGGTGTTTGAAAAGCTGCTGCACCTGCCCAAGGCCTATTTTGAGGACAAGAACAATACGGAGATCTTAAGCTTCCTGCAGATGGACGTATCCCAGGTTTCCTCCATTACAGACCGTTACATGGTGATGAGCGCGGGCTATGTGTTCCGCATTTTCAGCGGCCTCATCGGCCTGTTTATCATAAGCTGGAAGCTGGCCCTGGTGGTGCTTGCCATGGTGCCTGTGAAATTTTTCCTGGTGCGGGGGCTTTCCAAGCGGCGGGAAAAGGCCATGGACGAAATGCTGGAGTCCAGCCGGGACTTCTCCCGGTGGTTCGGGGACAACCTGGGGGGCGTGGACGAAATCAAGCTGTGGAACCTGTTCAAAAGCCGGGAGGAAGCCTTTTCCCGGCAGCAGGGGGCGCTTTTGAAGCTGGAGAAAAAGGGCGCCATGATCGACGGCTGGAACACCTTCTGGGAAATGTTGCTGGAGTGGTCTGTCACCATTGTGCTGTACCTTTTAGGCGGCTGGCTTATCTGCACCGGAAGCCTGACCATCGGCGCGGTGTTCGCCTTTGCCAGCTACTCCGGGTATGTGACAGGGCCTGTCTCCGCCCTTATCAACCTGAAAATGTTCTTTGCCCGCATTATGCCCTCGGCCCGGCGGCTGTTCCAGTTTTTGGATATGGAAACAGAGCGGGACAAGGGTGGGGAAAAGGCGGCAGGCCGCCCGCCCCGGCTGGAATTTCAAAACGTGGCCTTCTCCTATGAGGAAAGCCGCCCCATCCTGCGGGGCGCGGCCTTTACGGTGGAGCCGGGGGAAAAGGTGGCCATTATCGGGCAGAACGGCAGCGGCAAGTCCACCATTTTGAACCTGCTTTTGCGGTTTTACCGGCCCGGGGAAGGGGAAATCCTGGCAGACGGCAGGGATGTGGAGGGCCTTTCCCTGGAAAGCTACCGCAGCCTCTTCTCCGTGGTAAGCCAGGAGCCGTACCTGTTTCTGGGGGATATCCTGGAAAACGTGGATTTGGATAAATCCGCTTCCCCAGAGCGGATAGAATGGGCTTTGCAGCAAAGCGGCGTGCAGGGATATCTGCCCCGGATGCCGGAAGGGGCCAAAACCCCCATAGGCCGCAACGGCGCAAAGCTTTCCGGCGGGGAAAAGCAAAAGCTGGCTGTGGCCCGGGCTTTATTAAAGGACGCCCCGGTGGTGATTCTGGACGAGGCCACCTCCGGGTTCGACGTGGAGTCGGACGCATACCTTCACGATATTATCGTCAACCAGATGCAGGGGAAATCTGTTATCATGATCACCCACCACTACCATAATCTGGCAGGGATGGACAAGGTATACCGGCTGGAGGAAGGCGTGCTGCGGCAGGTGGATCCGGAGGCTGTGTTAGAAAATTAGGCAGAAGGGATGTTTTAGCGTGAAAACAGGGATTATCGGCTGCGGGAACATGGCCCGGGCCATTGTGTCGGGGATGCTGAAAAAGGGCTTCTGCAAGCCCGGGGAGGTGCTGGCGGCAGACGCTGCCCTCCAGGCGGCCCAGGCCTTTGCGCGGGATTTCGGGGTGCGGCGGGCTGAAAGCAATCGCGCCCTTTGCGCCGAAAGCGACGTGCTGCTGCTGGCTGTGAAGCCCCAGGTGTATGAAGCGGTAATAGAAGATATCCGGGAAGCCTGCCATGAGGGCCAGCTTATTATCTCCATTGCCCCGGGGAAAAGCCTTGCCTGGCTGGTGGAGAAGTTCCAAGCGCCTGTGGGGCTGGTGCGGGCCATGCCCAACACCCCCGCTATGGTGGGAGAGGGGCTGACAGCCTGGTGCTGCGGGGAAAATGTCACAGAAAGCCAGCAGAAGCTTGCCCAGAAGCTTCTGTCCAGCTTCGGCAGGGCAGAGGCTGTGCCCGAGCACCTGATGGACGCGGTGGTGGCGGTAAGCGGCAGTTCCCCCGCTTATGCGTTCATCATGGTGGAAGCTATGGCAGACGCCGCTGTGGCCCAGGGCGTGCCCCGGCAGCAGGCCATTGCCTTTGCGGCCCAGGCCCTGCTGGGCAGCGCCAAAATGGTGCTGGAAACCGGGCGGCACCCGGCGGAGCTGAAAGACATGGTGTGCTCTCCCGGGGGCACCACCATTGAGGCTGTGCGGATGCTGGAAAAGACAGGCTTCCGTTCCAGCCTGATGGAGGCCATGGATGCCTGCTGGAAGAAATCCAGAGGGATGTGAGGAGAGTGTCTGAATGAAAGGACTCTAAAAAATGCAATAAATTTATAAAATTGGTTTTATGGTCAACCCTTTTTTTAAAAGGGGTTGTGGGGTTTTAGGGGCGAAGCCCCTAAACCGCCGGAGGCATAAAACGCGCCGTCTGGACACTCCCCCGCGCGGAAAAGGGCTTGACAGCGCCAGGGAAACGTGATACACTTTTGGCAATAGCTGGGGGAGTAGTCGGCAGCGCAAGCTGTTGCTGATTCAACAATCATGGGCGGATACGCCCTGGGTTAGCATGAAACGACCAGACCTGTGCTGCCTTTCGGGGTATGCGCAGGTCTGTTTTCTTTTATGGCTGCTTCTTTGGTAATTTGGTACATTTCCGGGCAGAATGGAAATGGACAGGAAGAAAAAAGAGGGAGATGCATTATGGAATTTTTATGGGAAGGCCTGCTGTCTATCACCTGGCAGCAGGTGGTGATGTATCTGGTGGGGGCTGTGCTTATCTGGCTTGCCATCAAAAAAGATTATGAGCCAGCGCTGCTGCTGCCCATGGGCTTTGGGGCCATTCTGGTGAACCTGCCCCTTTCCGGGGTGCTTAACCAGACCGTGCAGGGCGTGGGGGAAACCCAGGGCATTATCCAGTGGCTGTTTGAAACCGGGATTGAGGCCTCGGAGGCCTTCCCCCTGCTGCTGTTTATCGGCATCGGCGCTATGATAGACTTTGGCCCCCTGCTGTCAAACCCCAAGATGTTCCTGTTCGGGGCTGCGGCCCAGTTTGGCATATTCCTGACCATTGTGCTGGCAGCGGTGCTGGGCTTTGACATCCGGGACGCGGCATCCATCGGCATCATCGGCGCGGCAGACGGCCCCACCTCCATCCTGGTTTCCCAGGTGCTCAAGTCCAACTATATCGGGCCAATCGCTGTGGCGGCTTACTCGTACATGGCCCTGGTGCCCATTATCCAGCCCATGGCCATCAAGGCGGTGACCACCAAAAAGGAGCGGGCCATCAAGATGGACTACCGGCCCAACGCTGTCAGCAAAACCACCCGCATCCTGTTCCCCATCCTGGTGACCTTTGTGGCCGGCCTGGTGGCCCCGGCCTCTGTATCCCTGGTGGGCTTCCTCATGTTCGGCAACCTCATCCGGGAGTGCGGCGTTTTGAACCGCCTGTCGGAAACGGCCCAGAACGATTTGGCAAACCTTATCACCCTGCTTCTTGGCATTACCATTTCTTTCTCCATGCGGGCCGAGCACTTTGTCACCCTGCAAACCCTGATGATTATGGCTTTAGGGCTGTTCGCCTTCGTTTTCGATACTGTTGGCGGCGTGCTGTTCGCAAAGCTGCTGAACCTGTTCAGCCGGACGAAAATCAACCCCATGGTGGGCGCGGCGGGCATTTCCGCCTTCCCCATGTCCGCCCGGGTGGTGGAAAAGATGGGCATCGCGGAAAACAACCAGAACCACCTGCTCATGCACGCTGTAGGCGCAAATGTCTCCGGGCAGATAGCCTCTGCCGTAGCGGGGGGCATTGTATTAGGCTTCTTCATGTAGCAGCGTGACGCTACACCCGAGACGCGGGGTGCGCGCTGCGCAGGCTTCCGCCGCGCCACCCTGTGACGCGCTTACGCAAGCCATCGCGTGCCCAACCAACTCCCGGCAGCCTTTGCAGGGAGCGTCAGAAAATTTTAAACTTCCAGAGAGGTGGCAAACTTTTATGATACAGCATTTATTGGCAGCGGCAAGCTCCATCGGCGTTATCGGCGGGGCAGACGGCCCCACCGCTGTTTATGTGACCAGCGGCCTTAACCCCAACATTACGGAGGCCCTGGGGATTATGGGCAAAGGCATGCTGGGCATCTTCGTAGTTATCGGCATCATTGCGCTCATTGTGCTGGCGCTGACCAAAGCCAGCAACAAATAATCGCAAGCCTTTCGGCATGCTGGGCATCTTCGTGGTTATCGGCATCATTGCGCTCATTGTGCTGGCGCTGACCAAGGCAAGCGGCAAATAGAACCCCTAAAGGCCCTCCGCTTATGGTGAGGGCCTTTTTTATCCGACTTTTTGTAAAATATACTTGACTTTTAGAAAAACTTACTATACAATTAGTGCCAGGAGGTGATGGCTTGGGGAAAAATCTGAAGCTGAAAGCCGCCCGGGCCGCCGCGGGCCTGACCCAGCAGGGGCTGGCGGACGCGGTGGGCGTCACCCGGCAGACCATCGTAGCCATAGAGAAGGGGGATTACAACCCCACCGTAAAGCTGTGCATCCTGATTTGCCAGTCTCTGGGCAAAACCCTGGATGAGCTTTTCTGGCCGGAAGCACAAGAGTGAAGGGAGGAAGCGGCATGAAAAACAAGCTTTTCAGATGCAGGAACGATTTGGACGAGCGGCAGCTTTTGCAGCGGGGAGACGTGTTCCAGCATGGCATCATCCTCTTTTTCGTCCTGCTGCTGGCAAACGCCTTTTTAAAGGAGGGGGGCATCGTCTGGGCTGAGGGCATGTGGGAGAACCTGCTGATTATCTGGTCGGTCATCACCCTGTGCATGTGCGAATATGCTGTGAAAGAAATATACCCTATGGGCGGCGGCATGACGGTTATCTATGTACTGGAAGGCGCCTGCGGCGCGTTCCTGTTTATCATGGGCGTGGTGGAGGTGTCCATGGGCTGGGAGCCGCTGGCTTTGGAGGGCGGCGCCCTCAGCCGCACCGGGGCGCAAATTGTGCAAGGGTTTTTGATGGTGCTTTTGCTGCTGGTATTTTGCGGCAAAAAGGTGTATAATCACAGGAAGGAGACACAAGACAATGAAACCTAAATACAACGCGTTTTTGACCTACTGGCCCTGGCTGCTGCCCATAGGGATCCTGCTGTGGACAGCGGCACTTATGCTGAGGCATTTCCATGTCCTGCCAGACTACTGGGCCGGTTTTATGCTGGGCTTCAGCAGTTTTCTGGCCCTTATAGGCGCTGGTATGCTGATTGCACGCATCTGCCGCAAAAACGCCCGGAAATGAAAGGAGCGACCTTTTTGCACACTGTCACTTACTCCCGCGAAGTTTACTATTACGAAACTGACCGCATGGACTGCGTACACCATTCCAATTACATCCGCTGGTTTGAGGAAGCCCGGGTACACTTCATGCGGGAAATGGGCTTCCCCTATGACAAGCTGGAAGCCTCCGGCATTGTAAGCCCGGTGCTCCATGCCGACGCGGATTACCGCGCCATGTGCCGCTTTGGGGAGCAGGTGGAAATCGCCGCCGGCATAGAGTCTTACACTGGCACCCGCATCGGCTTTTTCTACGCAGTGACAGATAAGGCCACAGGCGCTCTCCGCTGCCAGGGGCGCACCCTCCATTGCTTTATAAACGAAACCGGGCGGCCTGTGTCCCTGCGCAAAGCAAACCCTGCCTATGACGCCCGGGTACGGGAACTGCTGGAGGACTAAAAATTTTTCTGCCCCTATATGAAAAAGCACCACCCGGAAAGCCTTGTGCGGCACTTCCGGGCTGGTGCTTTTTCCTTTTGAATTGCGCGTTAACTATCCCTATAAAGAATCCAAAGAAAGGGGCGATGCTAAGCGCAAAAGGGGAATGCGCCCTCTCTTTTTGTGTAAATCCTGTAATTGTCTGGCGGTTTTAATGGCACACCTTGCAGGGATTCTTTTTCCCGGCGGACTGGGCGTTCGCCACAGTACCGCTGTAAATCGTGGAAGAATTATGGAGGGAGGCGCAGCTTCTGGTAGAATGATACACGCTGCCGTTTGGCACCCAGTATACAGTGCCGTCTATGCCAGGCTTGGGAGTGGGCGCGGGCACAGGGGTCGGGATAGGCAGTGGGGCAGGAATCATGCCGGAGGCGTCCCCAGCAGCGTCCTGATACCGCACGAACACAGTGGCTGCGGCGCAGCGCTCTGTTTTATCCCCAGGGGCAAAACAGTTTTTATCGTCACCCTTTACAAGACCCAGCTCCTTGCAGGCATATACAGCCTCCTTGGCCCAGGAGGAAATTTTCCCATCGTCCGCAAACCGCCCAGAAGACGTACTGGTGGAAACACCCTGGCGCTTTGCCAGGTTATACAGCACTAGGCACATTTCCTGCCGGGTAATGGGAGCTTCCGGCCGGAAGGTGCCGCCTGCGTCCCCGCTCATAATCCCCGCTTCCTTAATCCAGGCAATAGGCTTTGCGTACCACTTAGAGGCGGGCACGTCTGTAAAATAGGAATTTGTATAGCCGGAGGTATCCACCTTCACCATGTTTACCACCACCTGCACAAACTCCGCCCGGGTGATGGAGGCTGTGGGACGGAAGCTGCCGCTGCTGTCTCCCTTTATCAGGCCTTTCTCTGCCGCATCCTCTACATACTCATAATACCATGCCCCGCGGCCCACGTCCGGGAAACGCAGAGGCGGGTAGTCATGGCCCAAATACTGGTAAGCTGTGGCCCGCTTGGTGGGAAAGCGCAGGGTCAGGTTGTTGGTAGCCGTATTGGGGGTAAAGGGGTTTTTCTCCACATGGCTGGGCTGGCGGGAAAACGCCTGCCCGTCCACCACAGTCTGAGAGCCTATGAGGAAATAATCTGTACAGATTTCATCCCGGTCGTCATCGTCCCAGGTTACGTCCACATTATACCAAAGGCCGTCATCCATTTTCACGTTGTTCCACATGTGGGTTTCGCTGACAGGCACCGCGCAGTATATCTTCAGGCGATCGCACACCAGCTTAAAGGCTTCAGAATAGCCGTCGCACACAGGCTCATAGCTGTCCCCTGGAATGAGGGCGCTGTAAGCGCAGTGGGACATCTCGTAAGGCAGCCCGGAAATGGCGTTGTCTGCCGCCGCGTGGTTGTATGTATTGGCCTTTACCAGCACGTCATGCACCAGCCGCACCTTTCTATACTGATCCGGCTGGGAAGCCGCGCCCCGCGCGATAATATCCGCCGCCTCCATCATGGTTTCGTGCATCTGGCCTTCAATGCCGCCGAAGTCCAGGGCGAAAGAGAAATTCACAGTGGTAACCTGCGCTTTGGTGGAGGAAACCCTGGTGGAGCTGTAGCCATAAGACATGGTGCGGATCCACACCATGTCCGGCCTGTCGCTGTACAGGGACACAATGGCTGCCCGCAAATCCGTCATCAGGGATTTCTGGGCCGCTGCCCCGGCGCTGTCCAGCTTGAAGCTGCCCCCGCTTACGTAACCAGAAAAGGTAATGCCCTTCACGCCTGTCACGCTCAGCTTCACCTGCCTGTAGCCATTCGGCCCTTTGGACGCGGTAAGCACCTGGCTTACCGGCACGTTCACCAGGGCATTGTAACAGATCTTCTGGCGCTGGGTAAGCTGGCTGTACATGGTGCCGTCCCCATCCTGTATGGCGTTAAAGAGCTGCTCAGACACAGCCTCCTGCGCGCCGTCCTCCTGGAAGAACTGCTCCATGGAGATTTCCTCCTCCACGTCCGGCATGTCCCCCTCCTGCGCAGAAGCAAAAGGCTCGTCCACCCGGGGCGCTTCCTCTATAGGATTTTCCGAAAATTCCAGGGCGGGCATGGCCTCCAACTGGCGCAGCGTCTGCTGGAGGCAGGCCTCATACCGGGCCTCCTCCCCGCCCTCCAGGGCCAGCGCCCCCATGGGCATAAGCGCCAGAAGCAAGAAGGCTATAAACCCTGCCAGCACTCTTTTCTTTTTCACAACTGATACAGCTCCTTCCCTGCCGGCCGCAGCCGGAAGAATAAATATACAATACTATTATGCGCCTGCCGCGCCTCCTTGTCAATGGGCTTTTCTAAAGTAAAAGGGCGCCCGGCCCTGCAAAAACCCTTAAAACCCTTTCCCAAAGCCATTCATAAAGTATTTACAAATAGAAACTTGACTTTTGCTGACCTAAGTGATACATTATAAGTAATCCGTTAGCACTCGCACGCCTTGAGTGCTAACCTCCCAAAAAGAGGTGAGAAAAATGGATCTGACCCAGCGGCAGGAACGGGTGCTGGCCTGCGTGGTGGCAGGCTACAGCAAAACCGGGGAGCCGGTAGGCTCCAAGGCCGTATCGGAGGAGCTGGGGGTTTCCTCTGCCACTGTGCGCAACGAGATGGCTGGGCTGATTGAACTGGGGCTTTTAGAGCAGCCCCACACCTCCGCGGGCCGAGTGCCTTCCCAGCGGGGATACCGGGAATATATAGACCGGCTGATGCCCCCAAAACCTCTGGAGGAACGGGAAAAGCGGGTTTTCGATTCCATGCTGCTGGGCAGCGCCCACGATTCAGAGGGCTTGCTGCTGCGGGCGGCCCAGCTTCTGGCAGGGGCCTCCCAGTGCATGGCGGCGGCAACCACTCCCAACGGGGCGGGCACTGTGATAAAGGCTGTGCAGTTTGTGCAGACTGCCCGGCGCAGGGCCATGCTGCTGCTGTTAAGCTCTGCGGGATCCATGAAAACAAAGGTGTTCCGCTGCGATTTCGATTTAACCCCTGAACTGACGAGGCTGTTCTTCCGGGTGTTTAACGAGCGGGTTACCGGGAAAAGGGCAGAAGACATCACCCCGGCCTTTGCCCAGTCCATGGCAGCCTCTTTAGGGGAAATGTACGTGCTTTTAGGCCCGCCCCTCCAGGCCCTGCTGGAAACCGCCCGGGATACGGCGGAAACCCAGGTGCTGTTAAGCGGGCAGATGAACCTGCTGTTTTACCCGGAGCTGGAGCAGCGCGGGGTGCGCCGGGTGCTGGATTTCCTGGAGCGCCGGGAGGATCTGCTGCGGCTGCTGGAGGCAAAGCCCGGCAAGGCCCAGGTGCTTATCGGCAGGGAAACCGGCCGGGCAGAGCTGGAGGACGTTTCCCTGGCAGTGGCCCGCTATCAGGTGGACGGGCAGGACGCGGGAAGCCTCTGCACTTTGGGGCCTGTCCGGATGGATTATCCCCGGCTTACTGCCATATTGGAATATCTGGCCCGGCAGGTAGGCGGGCTGCTCACCGGCCTGAGCCGGGAAGGGCAGGAATAAAAACAGGAAAAAAGAAAAACCATATAAGATACAGCGACGCTGCGGCGGGAAGGGAGACTGAAAACATGGATCAGGAACAGAAGCAGCCAGATCAGGAAATGGAGCAGGAGCAGGCAGGGGAACAGGTTCCCGAAGAGCAGGCCCCGGAGGTTCAGCAGGAAGAACCAAAAACGCCTGAACTGGAAAAACTCCAGGCGGAGTTTGAGGCCCACAAGCAGCAGCACCTGCGGGTGCTGGCAGAGTATGACAACTTCCGCAAGCGCACCCAGAACGAAAAAAGCGCCATTTACAATAACGCGGTGTCCGACACAGTGCAGGCCCTGCTGCCCATTGCGGACAATATAGAGCGGGCGCTGGAACAGGAAAACGCTTCGGCAGAGGATATGAAGAAGGGCGTGGAGATGATAGAGTCCCAAATCCAGCAGGCTTTTGAGAAGCTGGGCATCACCCCCTGTGGGGCAGTGGGCGAACCCTTTGACCCCAACCGCCACAACGCTGTGGCCCACATTGAAGATGAAAGCCTGGGCGAAAACGTGATTTCCGCTGTGTTCCAGAAAGGGTATCTTTTAGGCGACCGGGTGGTGCGCTTCGCCATGGTGCAGGTGGCAAACTGAGTCTCCGGCTCAGGGCTTCCACCCCTGAGAATCCCTTGGAACCTACGCTCCGCTTCCCGCGCCATACAAAAACCAGGCATCTATAATGACAATAAATATATAATAATAAAGCGAGGTAATAACTATGTCAAAGACCATTGGTATTGATTTGGGCACTACAAACTCCTGCGTGGCAGTGATCGAAGGCGGTGAGCCTGTGGTTATCGCCAATGCCGAGGGCGCCCGCACCACCCCTTCTGTAGTGGCTTTCTCCAAGGACGGGGAGCGCATGGTGGGCCAGGTGGCAAAGCGCCAGGCCATCACCAACCCCGACCGCACAGTTTCTTCCATCAAGCGGGAAATGGGCAGCAATTATAAGGTTGCCATTGACGGCAAAAGCTACACCCCCCAGGAAATTTCCGCCATGGTGCTGCAAAAGCTGAAGGCGGACGCGGAAGCCTATTTGGGTGAGCCTGTCACAAGCGCTGTCATCACCGTCCCCGCCTACTTCACCGATGCCCAGCGCCAAGCCACCAAGGACGCGGGGAAAATCGCGGGCATGGATGTAAAGCGCATTATCAACGAGCCTACCGCCGCGGCCCTCTCCTATGGCGTGGACAAGGACAACGACCAGAAGGTGATGGTATATGACCTGGGCGGCGGCACCTTCGACGTGTCCATCATTGAAATGGGCGACGGCGTGCAGGAGGTTCTGGCAACTGCCGGCAACAACCGCTTAGGCGGCGACGACTTTGACCAGCGGGTTATCGACCACATTGTAAGCACCTTTAAGATGGAGCAGGGCGTTGACCTTTCCGGGGACAAGATGGCCATGCAGCGCATCAAGGAAGCTGCCGAAAAGGCGAAAATTGAGCTTTCCGGCGTGACAAGCGCTTCCATCAACCTGCCCTTCATCACCGCCGACGCCACCGGACCTAAGCACCTGGACATGACCCTGACCCGGGCCAAGTTCAACGAGCTGACCGCCGACCTGGTGGAAAAAACCATGGGGCCTGTGCGCCAGGCTTTGCAGGACAGCGGCCTGTCCATTGGGGAAATCAGCAAGGTGCTGCTGGTAGGCGGCTCCTCCCGCATCCCGGCTGTGCAGGACGCCGTAAAGGGCTTTATCGGCAAGGAGCCTTTCAAGGGCATTAACCCCGATGAGTGCGTGGCTATCGGCGCGGCTATCCAGGCAGGCGTGCTGGGCGGCGAAGTCCAGGGCCTGCTGCTCCTGGACGTAACCCCCCTGTCCCTGGGCGTGGAAACCATGGGCGGCGTAATGACCAAGATTATCGAGCGCAACACCACCATCCCCACCAAAAAGAGCCAGATTTTCTCCACTGCCGCCGACGGCCAGACCCAGGTGGAAGTAAACGTGCTGCAGGGCGAGCGGGAGTTTGCCCGAGACAACAAGCAGCTTGGCCTCTTTAAGCTGGACGGCATTGCTCCCGCCCCCCGGGGCATCCCCCAGATCGAAGTCACCTTTGACATCGACGCAAACGGCATTGTGAACGTGTCCGCCAAGGATTTGGGCACAGGCAAGGAGCAGCACATCACTATCTCCTCCAGCTCCAACATGAGCAAGGACGATATTGACCGGGCTGTAAAGGCAGCGGAGCAGTTTGCCGAGGAGGACAAGAAGCGCCGGGAGGAAGTGGACACCAAGAACAACGCCGAGAACCTGTGCTATTCCGCTGAAAAGCTTATTGCAGACAGCGGCGACAAGTTGCAGGACGCGGACAAGAACGAAATTAACGTGAAGGTAGCCGCCCTGCGGGATACCCTGCAGAACGGCACTGTAGACGCCATCAAGGCAGGCATGGACGAGCTGCAGAAGGCGGTCTATTCCGTCAGCGAGAAGCTGTACCAGCAGGCGGCCCCCCAGGGCCAGCCCGGCACACCCCAGCCCCCCTTTGACGGGCAGCAGCCTCCCCAGGGCGGCGCACCGGACGGCAACGTGTATGACGCCGACTATAAAGACGTTGACTAAATCTTTCTGAAGATACTAAAAGAGGACGGCGGCACGCGTGCCGCCGTCCTCTTGCAGCGTAACGAAACGCTTTGCACAGCAATGCGTTTTTGCACCTAAGACGCGGGGCGCAGGCATTCCGCCTGCTTGAGGGCGGAAACTTTTCAGCGGACTATCGCGTGCCCAGGGTGCTCTCGAAAGTTCTTTTTAGGGGCTGGTGCTGTTGAGAAATGCACCGCAATAAAATGTGCCAAAGTTGGTTTTAGGGTCAACCCCTTTTTCAAAAGGGGTTGCAGGGTTTGGGACGGAGTCCCAAGGTCTTGTCAAAGCCCCTAAGCCAGCAGATCCCGAAGCTGCTCGTACCACTCTAAGAGCTTCAGCTCCACCCGGTAGTCCTGGGGGTGCTCCACAATCTCCCGCTGGCTTTCCGGCAGGGCAGAGAGCACGTCCTCCCGGTTCCCGGCGGCAGGCAGGCACAAAGCGGGAAAAACCACGCACCACCAGTTCTTGCCCTCCCCCTCCCCAATAGTCACACGCAGGGTTCTGTATGTACCGGCAGGAAGCGCTATCCCGTCATACCACCGGGTGGGAAAATACATGTCCGTCACCTGGGCTTTGGCGTTCATAGGAAAGCCGTTTTCCCGTAAGGCTTCATTGGCGGCCTTTGTAAGGGACTGCAAGTGGGTGCATACAGCGAAGTTTGCCTGCTCCAGGTTTTCCGCGTCCCCATACCACCGGGCCGCTTCCCGGAGCACCGCGTCCCGCACCTGCAGCTTCACCGCCTGATCTGCCTCCGAGTTGGAGTTTGCCACTACATGAAGCCGCAGCACGTGCTGGGGAACCTGCTCAGACGCGGCGGCAAAAGGGAGAAAGCTGGCGGCTGCCGCCAGTATGAAACCGCATACCAGCGCCCGGGCCAGAGTCCGTTTTCTTGTTTCCTTTTTCATGGAACCTACCGTCCTTTCTGTTTCTGGAAAAAGTATGGGACGGCTTTGGCGGGAATATGCAAAAAATGGGAACGAAAGCACACAGGGCACAGCAATAACAGAAAGAGAAGGAGGAAAAGCCATGCTGGAGGTACTCATAGACGCGGTGTTGGACGCACTAAAAACCCTGCCGTTCCTTTTCGCCGCCTATCTTTTCATGGAACTGCTGGAGCACAGGCGGGGAGGGAACCCGCCCGCGCTGCTGCAAAAGCTTGGCCCCTTAGGCGGCGCTGTGCTGGGGTGCGTGCCCCAGTGCGGCTTCTCCGTGGCGGCGGCAAACCTGTACGCCGCCCGGTTCATCACCCCCGGCACCCTGCTGGCGGTTTTTCTCGCCACCAGCGACGAGGCAGTGCTCATCCTCCTGTCCAGGCCCCAGGCCCTGCCGGAGGTGGCAAAGCTTCTGGGGGTGAAGCTTTTGGCAGGGGCGGCGGTGGGCTTCCTGGCAGATTTGCTTTTGCGCCCCAGCGCCCGGCCCGACCCCCATCCCCTGTGCGAGGAAGCCCACTGCGGCTGCGGGGAAGGCGGCCATGGCGCTGCGGAGGCGGCCCTGCGGCACACCCTGCGGATTTTCCTCTTCCTGCTGGGCATAAACCTTTTCCTGGGCCTTGCCTTCCTCTGGGCAGGGGAAGAAGCCCTTTCCCGGCTGCTCCTTTCCGGCAGCGCGTTCCAGCCCCTGCTCACAGGGCTTCTGGGGTTCATCCCCAACTGCGCCGCCTCTGTCCTGCTGACGGAACTGTATTTAAGCGGCGCTTTGTCCTTTGGATCGGCTGTGGCGGGGCTGTGTACCGGGGCCGGGCTGGGGCTGGCAGTGCTGTTCAGGGTGAACCGCCCCCAGAAGGAAAGCTTTGCCTTTTTAGGGGCCTTGTACGCAGGGGCGGTTGCCACAGGCTTTCTGTGCGGCTGGGTTTTTCCATAAACCTTCAAAACAAAAAGCAGGTACGGGGACTGTTCTCCCGCGCCTGCTTTTTCTTTCATTTCCTTTATTTGCAAACAGGCCCTAAAGCCCCAGAGCCTCATGGTTTTCCCGCATACCCGCAATACACTCTGCAATCACCTCGTCCAGCTCTGCCCCCAGCCGCTGGCAGCCGTCCAGGATAACCTCCCGGTTCACCCCGGCGGCAAACTTTTTGTCCTTAAACTTTTTCTTCACAGACTTTACTTCCAGATCCATCACAGAGTGGGAGGGCCGCAGGATGGCGGCGGCGTTAATCAGGCCGCTCATCTCGTCCACCGTATACAGCACCTTTTCCATGTAAAGCTGCGGCTCCACATCGCACACCAGCCCATAGCCGTGGCTGACCACCGCCCGGATGAAGCCCTCGTCATATCCGGCATTCTGGAGGATTTCCACCGCCTTTTTGCAGTGCTCCTCCGGATACCTTTCGTAGTCCACGTCGTGAAGCAGGCCCACGCAGCCCCAATACTCCACGTCCTCCCCGGCTTTTTCCGCATAATGCCGCATAATGGCCTCCACCGCCATGCCATGCACCACCAGCGCCTGGTTCTGGTTATACTCCTGTAAAAGTGCGAATGCTTTTTCTCTCATCCTGTCCACCCTTCCTGTAAGTTTCACTGTCCGCGTTACACTTCGCCGGAATCCTGCCAGCGCTCCAGCGCCTTGCTGGCCTTGAAGCGTATGCGGTTTTCAATTTCGTCCTTCTCCACGCCATGCTTCTTCAGCAATATGGCTGTGGTAAGCAGCACGTCGCAGGCTTCTTCCACCAGGCTTTCCCGGCTGCCCTTGCCCCGCTGTTCCTTCATCAGTTCTTTAATAAGTTCGGCACATTCCTCCGCGGCATACACCCCGGAATCCATTCCAGACACCTGGTTCAGTTCATACACAGCCCTAATCAGTTCTTCAACAGTCCGCTGGCCCGCAGAGCTTTTCCTTTCCTTTTTCCAGCAGGCCGGACAGCAAGCCGAGAACTTCTTCCTCCGTGCCCAGGTCATAGTCCCCGGCAAGGCCCTCCCGGTGGTACACAAGCCCGGCTTTTACGCCGTTTTCCAGGCAGTCCAGCAGGGCCTCCTCCCCATGCTCCCGGACAAAGCGGACAAAGGCCCTGACTCTGGCTTTTTCCAGCATGGGCGCGCCGCAGGGAAACCCCGGGCACTCCCAGCAGCCGGAAAAGCCTTTCTCCTGACAGCACTGGTAATTCCGGCAGGTTTCATGGTTTCCGCATCCCGCCTCCTGGCAGCCAGGGCAGGTGGCGTTTTCGCTGCACAGGCAGCAGGCCAGCCCGCAATAAGCAATCCCCAACTCCCGGCGCATCCTGCCCGCCGGCATCCGGTAATAGTCCGGATACCCCCGGAACGCCTCCGGCCCTGCAAAGCCCAGGGCTTCCAGCACCTTCCGCCGGGCCTTGGCGGCTGGGGGCGCCTTTGTCACCAAGGCGCCCATGGGAAAATCCCTGGTGAATTCCCGGAGGGCCAGGGTGTAAAGCTCCCTTAAAACATCCTCCCGCTCATAGTCCCGCCGCAGGTCAACCCGCAGCACCCCGGCTTCCCCGCCGAAAATCTCCAAGGTGCCAATAACCTCCCCAGTGTGCTTGTCTGTTACAGCCGGACGGGCATAGCCCTCCCCCTGCCAGATGTGGATGTAGCTTTCCATGTCCGCCAGAGTGGCGCAGTAAAAGCCCCTGCTGCAGTTGTCCCCGTTCATCAGGGCCACAGCCTCTGCGTCCCCATAGCATCGCAGCAATGCCGGTGCGTCCTCCGGCACAACCTGCCGCAGCGCAAAGCTTGCCGTCTCATAGCGGTATCCCCGGTATTTCCCCTTGATTTCCTTGTTCCAGTCCCACATGCAGCACAGCCTCCCATTAGAATGTATGTTCTAACAGCAGTATACCACCCCGCCGGAAAGAAGTCAAGAA
Organism: Neglectibacter sp. X4; assembly: GCF_009917365.1. Taxonomy (NCBI): domain Bacteria; kingdom Bacillati; phylum Bacillota; class Clostridia; order Eubacteriales; family Oscillospiraceae; genus Neglectibacter; species Neglectibacter sp. X4. Next base: position 50,313 of record NZ_QWLE01000018.1, read on the forward strand.
AAATCGAACAAATTTTCTCACATATTCACATGCCTGCGGATGGCCTGGAAGGTTTCCTCGCTGATAACATGCTCTATGCGGCAGGCGTCCTCTGCCGCCACCTCCGGGTCAACCCCCAGGGACTGGAGCCATTGGGTAAAAAGGATGTGCCGCTGGTAAACCCCTTCGGCAATGCGCCTGCCCTCCTCTGTAAGGGTGATAAAGCCGTCAGCATCCACAGTGATACAGCCCCTTTCCCGCAGGTGCTTCATGGCCACGCTGACGCTGGGCTTGCTGAACTCCATTTCAGCGGCAATGTCGATGGAGCGCACGCTGCCCTCCCGCTGCTGCAGGATGAGAATGGTTTCCAGATAGTTTTCGGCTGATTCCTGTATTTTTTTCAAAGCCGCCCGCCTCCCTGTGGAAAGATTTCCTTTTTATTATAGCCCTTTTCCCAGGCCCTTGCAAGCCCTTGGGGAGGCTGGGCCTGCAAATCTGCATATGCCGGCAGGGAAGCTTACAGTTTTGTCAGGTTTGCGTGATTTTGTAAGGGGAACGAAAGAATTTGGCTGGGGAATTCGCAAGGGCGGGATGGTACTATAGGGGCAGAAAGAGAAAGGAGGCGCGTCTGGATGAAAAGAGCGCTGCGGTTTTTAAGAAACATATTTCTGGTGGTGCTGGCAGTAGGCCTGTGCGCGGCTGGGGCTGTGGCCTTCCAGGGCTACAAGCTGTACACCAGCGCGCTGGAGGAAATGCCCCTGTATAAAAGGGTGGAGCAAGTGCGGCAGCAGCCGGATTTCACCTCCCTGGAAAGCCTGCCCGCCACCTACAAGGACGCTGTGGTGGCAGCGGAGGATCACCGATTTTACACCCACGGCGGCATTGACCTGCTGGCAATAGGCCGGGCGGTCTGGAACGATCTGTGCAGCCTCTCCTTTGTGGAGGGCGGCAGCACCATTACCCAGCAGCTTGCGAAAAACATGCTGTTCACCCAGGAAAAGGATTTGTGCCGGAAGGCGGCAGAGGTGTTCGCGGCCTGGGATCTGGAAAGCCATTACAGCAAGGATGAAATTCTGGAGCTGTACGTAAACAGCATTTATTTCGGCAGCGGGTGCTATTCCGTAGGGGCCGCCAGCCAAACGTATTTCGAGAAGGATCCCGCCCAGATGGACGCCAACGAATGTACCCTGCTGGCAGGCATCCCCAATGCCCCGTCTGTGTATGACTTGTCGGTAAACCCGGAACTTGCAGCCCAAAGGCAGCGGCAGGTGGTGTCCTCCATGCTGGAGCATGAATTTTTAACCCAGGAGGAGGCAGAAGAGCTGCTGGCCTCATAAAAATACAGAAGCCCCTGCCTGTATGGCAGGGGCTTCTTACTGGGTGTGTTCGTTGCGGGAAGCTTTGCACAGACAGCGCAAGGCCTCCCCCTTTGTTCCGGATCTTGCGCCCCCTGGGCCGGTATGGTATTATAGTAAACGCATTTGAAAATCGGTACATCCCGATTTTCAGGCCAGGCGGCTGTGCCGTCTGGTTCAAAAGAGGTGTTCTACCTCTTTTGAACTGCGTTAACTATAGTAAGCGTGCAGGGATTACACCATAGGGAGGGGGCGGCATATGAAGCTGGACAGGCTTATTGGCATACTTTCCATCCTCCTGCAGGGGAACAAGGTCACCATGCCTTACCTGGCGGAAACTTTCGAGGTTTCCCGCCCCAGGCTTTTAGCTTTGAAATATTATAAAAAAGTATGCTTTTT